>DRHQ01000112.1 GCA_011049545.1 Candidatus Aminicenantota bacterium
AACAGCCGTATTCTTATTGCCTTGTCCGAGATGGTTAAAACAGGAGGTCTGGGTAATGATATCAGTGAGCTCCCGGTGGCAGGCGCAGCCCCAGAATGGATGAGCGAAAAAGCTATCTCTATCGGACAATATTTTGTTGCTTCCGGCGTTTTTACCGTTTTTGGAATCGGACTTCCAGTCCAAGGAAGCAAAGTATTTTCCCGTCATATATTTGAAGAATTTGAAGACCTCTTTGGCGGTATGTGGGCAGCTGAGCCTGATATCAATAAGATGGCAGGATTGATGATTGATCATATCAACAAGAAGCGGGAAAAATTGGGTATAAGTAAAGCCAAAGAGAGGGTACTGTACGATATGGAAATGAGGAGAGGATTAGAAATCTAAAATAAATAAAGAGGTATCGAAGCTATGTCAAAACTCATTGCTACAAGAGCCATTCGCGGAGCCCATAAGCTGGTTTCTCGTGCCGAAAAGGAACTAAATCAAGCTTTAGAAGAAAAGGGCCCTCAAACCAAAGTTGAATTTCCGAATACAGGCTATTTTTTACCGATTTCTCACGGAATATTGGGAATGAAAATAGAATCGCTTCAAGGACTAAGAGATTTACTGGAGGAAGCGAAAAAATTGCTCCCGCCGATTCCTGATGACAAATTGTGGCTTCCCTACCTGGGACAAACTCTTGATGCGGGAATGGCGACTCTCTTTGCTGATGAAATTATTGAGGCTATTAAATACACCCAGGACCCCCTCCCCTATTGGCCTAAACCAAATCCTGATGATGAACACCTCTGGCTTGGTGCTGCCAATGATGTGATCATGAGAGAACGCGGAATTGAGTTTGTCGATGGCACTGCTCCTGGATTTGCTGTATGTGTTGGCTATTGTCCTACAAATGAAATTGCGGTGAAGATAGCCCGAGAACTCCAGGAAAAGAATCTCTATGTATTCATGGCCGCAGAGACTGACGGCAAATCCATGGCTCAGCAGCTCAAGGAGGAAGGTATTCAGATGGGATGGGAAACACGGCTCGTTCCCTTTGGTGCGGATGTCACAGCTTGTATACATGCCTTGGGTTTTGCCACCAGGGCCGCCCTTTCATTTGGCAGCGCTCAACCAGGAGATTACCAAAAAGTCCTGCGCTATAACCAAAATAGAGTATTTGCTTTCGTCCTTGCTTTTGGACCTGTTGATGATGAAAAACATGCTCAGGCTGCGGGTGCTATTAATTACGGATTTCCCACTATTGCTGATACAGATATCGATAATATTTTGCCCACAGGCGTCTGCACCTATGAACACGTGGTCTCCCCCATATCTGATGATAAAATTGTGGCCAAAGCCATTGAAGTGAGGGGATTAAAGATTTCCATCACCAAAGTTCCCGTGCCAGTTCCCTTTGGTCCAGCCTTTCAAGGCGAGCGAGTTCGAAAGGAAGATATGCATGTGGAGCTCGCAGGCCAACCAAAACCTGGTTTTGAATTTTTGACTTCAAAAGAGTTAGATGAAGTCGAGGATGGGAAGATTGAAATAATTGGGCCAGAGATTGATGAAGTCAAAGAAGGCAGTCAGATTCCCCTTGCTATCTGGGTGGAAGTTGCCGGTCGTGAGATGCAGCCTGATTTCGAACCTATTCTTGAACGTCAGATTCATGATTTCATAAATTGTGCTAACGGTGTCTTCCATATGGGGCAGCGGGATATCAACTGGGTCCGCATCAGCAAAGAGGCAAAGCAAAAAGGGTTTAAATTCAAACATTTCGGTTCTATCCTTCATGCCAAAATGCATGGAGAATACGGAAAGATCTTTGATAAAGTGCAAATAAAAATTTATACGCGCGAAAAAGAGATTCTTGAACTCATCGATATTGCCCGCAATGTCTATCACCAGCGCGATGCCCGCCTGGCTGATATGACCGATGAAGCAGTGGATACTTTTTATTCCTGTGCATTGTGCCAATCGTTTGCTCCGAATCACGTCTGCATCATCACTCCCGAACGCTCTGGGCTATGCGGTGCCTACAACTGGCTGGATGGAAAGGCAGCCTACCAGATAAATCCCACAGGACCCAATCAGCCGGTAATAAAAGGCAAGGTTATTGATGCAGTGAAAGGTCAGTGGGAGGAAATCAATGAGTTTGTTTTCGCAAACTCGCACAAAAGCCTGGAGTTCTTTAATGCCTATAGTATCATTGAACACCCCATGACTTCTTGTGGCTGTTTTGAATGCATTTCCTGCGTGTTGCCTTCCACCAATGGCATAATGACTGTTTATCGCAATTGTGCAGGAATGACTCCCAGCGGGATGAAGTTTTCAACGCTTGCCGGAACGGTTGGCGGAGGAGCCCAAACACCAGGATTCATAGGTCACAGCAAGCAATATATCGCCAGCAAAAAATTCATAAGTGCCGATGGTGGCGCCAAGCGTCTTGTCTGGATGGACAGGGATCTCAAAGAAGAAATTGAGCCAATCCTTCGTGAAATAGGTAAACAAGAAGGGATAGAAAATTTTTACGATATGATCGCTGACGAGACAGTGGCCGTAACAGAAGAGGAAGTTCTCGAATATATTACTAAAATGAATCATCCAGCGCTTTCCATGCCGCCTCTATTTTAGGCTTTAGAAGACCATGAAAACGATAGCTATTTCTGGAAAAGGTGGTACCGGCAAATCCACTCTTGCGGCTTTAATCATACGTTGGCTGAGTGAACATCTATCTCAATCGATTCTTGCTGTAGATGCTGATTCAAATGTTAACCTAAACGATTTACTCGGAGTACAACTCAAAGAAACTGTTGGCTCCATCAGGGAAGAAATGAAAGCTAAGGTCAATAACCTTCCGGGCGGAATGACCAAGCAGCAATTCCTCGAATATAAAATTCAATGCAGTCTTGTTGAAGCAAAGTCCTTTGATCTCATCGCCATGGGACGGCCTGAGGGATCTGGATGTTATTGTTATGCCAACAATTTATTGCGGGATATTTTAAAGAGCTTGGGCGAGAACTATGATTTTGTCGTAATCGATAATGAAGCAGGTATGGAACACATGAGCCGTCGGACGGCCCAGAATATTGACATCTTGCTGATCGTATCAGGTCCTTCTATCAGAGGGATTCAAACTGCAGGAAAAATAAGCCGGTTGCTTAAAGAGCTTGAAACCAGGGTAAAAGAAAAGAACTTAATTCTGAATAGAGTGCGCAATTCCCTATCCCGGCCAGTAAAAAAGATGATCGAAGAGGAAGGATTAAAACTTATTCATTCGATTCCTGAAGATGAAAAATTGCTAGAAATGGATCAGGATGGAAGTCCGATTTGGAAAATCGGCCCAAGATCACCGGCCTACCTGGCGGTCGATAAGCTCATGAAAAATATTGAATTATGAAAAAACAAAAGAGGTTAAACCTTGAATTTTGAAATTCCTAAAGAAACCAACACGGGAAAAATCGTTGAAGTGACAATCGGTGCAACCGCCGAGCAAGGAGGCACACGTTCCCACACGGTGACAATAGGCGGACACACATCTCTTCCCTTTCATTTTTTTGAAGGTGAACACCCTCATCGGCCAGTCATAGCCATGGAAGTTTTCGACAAGGTGCCAGCAAAATATCCGGGTTCTTTAATGGACTATTATCACGATGTCATCGATAAGCCCGCAGATATGGCGAAGAAGTGTGTTGAGGAACATGGGGCAGAACTAATCAGCGTGCGCCTTGAAGGAACTCATCCGGAAAAAGGGGACAAAAGTGCAGATGAAGCAGCAGAATTAGTCAAACAAGTTCTCAAGAGTGTAAGTGTACCGATCATCATCACCGGTCATAGCCATTTTGAGAAAACCAATGAGGTCATGAAAAAAGTCTGCGAAGCCGCAGAAGGGGAGAATTGCCTGATAAATTATGCTGAAACGGACAATTATAAAACTATAGCGGCTGCTTGTATTGCCTATAATCATACGATCGTGGCTCAATCACCCATGGATGTCAATCTCACCAAACAACTGAATATTCTTTTAACAGACATGAACTTCCCTGCAGAAAAAATCGTTGTGGACCCTTTAACAGGAACGCTGGGATACGGTCTGGAATACACCTATTCTATCATGGAACGAATCCGCAACGATGGTTTAGGCGGGGATAAGATGCTCGCATTTCCGATGCTCATTAATCCAGGCTATGAAAGTTCTAGAGTAAAAGAGGCTAGAGTTTCTAGAGAAGATTACCCTGAGTGGGGTGATCAAGAATTACGGGGTGCATACTGGGAAATCGCCACTGCCGTAAGCTTATTAGCTGCTGGGGCAGAATTACTCATCATGTATCATCCCAAGGCAGTAGAAGCTGTAAAAAAGAACATTAGCGAAGCTTTTGACTTAAAAAATGGAGATTAAGCATGCCGTTATCCGGCTTAGACATATTTAAACTATTACCCAAAACCAATTGTGGAGACTGTGGGGTTCCAACCTGTATGGCATTTGCCATGAAACTGGCCCAAAAAAAAGCCGAATTAAGCGAATGCCCCCATGCTTCTGAAGAAGCTAAAGAAACTTTGGGCGCCGCGAGTGAGCCGCCTGTGCGATTGGTGAAAATAGGAAAAGCAAAGCCTTTAGAGATAGGAAATGAAACGGTAATGTTCCGCCACGAGAAAACCTTCTTTCATCAAACAGGAATTGCTCTTCAACTAAGAACTTCTGAGGATGAGGAACAACTTCTTTCCAAAATAAAAGAGATCGAAAATTACAAAGTCGAGCGAGTTGGTGAAGAACTCAAGGCGGACCTCTTTTTTATATCCCATGACTCAGAAGAAAAGGATGTTTTTCTTAAGACCCTCCAACTGGTTAAACAAAATTCGACAAAAGGAATCATACTGGATTGTCCTGATAAAGAAGCCTTAAAAGAAGGCTTAGACTGGCTAAAAGATGAACAGCCTGCAATCTTTCTCAAAGAAGAGGTTACAGATAAAGATATCGAGCTGGCAAAAAATCACAACGCCAGTCTTGTCTTGACAGCTTATTCTTTTGATGATCTGGCCCGTCAATCAGAAAAAGCAAAACAAGCCGGAGTGAATGATCTCATCCTGAATCTGGCTTCCAAGAATGCGGGTCTTCAGCTGCAGCACAACACGATTATGAGAAGAAGTGCGTTGAAGAAAAATTTCAAATCTTTTGGATACCCTCTTTTCACCTTTATTCAAGGAGAGAATGAATTTGATTTTCTGGCAAAAGCCTCTTTATTCCTTTGCAAATATGACTCTATCATCGTCTTACCCCGATTTAATAAGGCCATGCTCTATACTTTGTTCACGCTTCGGCAAAACATTTACACCGATCCCCAAAAACCAATTCAGGTTGATCCTAAAGTCTATCCAATAGGCGAACCATCGCCAGAATCTCCCGTTTTTGTTACCACTAATTTCTCTCTGACTTACTTTATTGTTTCAGGGGAAATCGAAAATTCAGGGATTTCAGCTCACCTTGTCGTTTGTGATACAGAAGGTCAATCTGTTCTTACAGCTTGGGCTGCTGGAAAATTTGTCGGAGAAAAGATTGCAGCATTCATTAAAGATATCAAGCTGGAGCAGCAGGTTAAGACCCGAAAGCTCATAATCCCGGGGTTTGTTTCTCAAATCAGCGGCGATTTAGAAGAAAGCCTCCCTGGCTGGGAAGTCATCGTAGGCTGTCAGGAAGCAGCGGATATCGCTTCTTTTGTGAAGACCGTCAAATTAACTTAAACAGTAAAGCTCGCCAAACAAAGAGGTGAATATTTCTTTTACGATGATGCAAAAGAATATTATGGACCAGGCTGGAAATAAGGAAAAATGCATAGAATAAAATCGCCGCAAAAAAACAATAAATATAAGGTTAAATTTTTACCTTTTTCGAGCACCGTCAGTGTTTCTTCAGGCACGAGTATTCTTGATGCGGCCAGAAAAGTGGATCTTTTCCTGAAAACGACTTGTGGAGGAATAGGGACATGTGGTGATTGTGTTGTTCGAATCAAAAGCGGAACGTATCAAAGCAAGCTTTCATCAGCCCTCTCGGACGAACTCGTTAGACAAGGATATGCTTTAGCCTGTCAGACAGAAGTCAACGATAATCTTACCATCCAATTGCCGCAGTTCCAGGAACTCTCAATCAAAAGCGTTTCTGAATCTAAATTTTTTGAGGAACACAAAAATAGCATATCGGGCATATATGAAATAAATCCTGATGTGAAAAGTATCAGCTTACGGGTCCCTCCGCCTACTCTGGAAGATAATTACAGCGATTTAAAAAGGCTTGAACGTGAATTCAGAAAAAAGCTCGCCATAGAAGATTTGAATTGCGAATATTCGGTTTTGAGAAAATTAGCTCATGTTGTCCGGGAAGAAAAGGGAAAAATCACAATCATATTATTCAAACAGCGCCAAAGCTGGACCATAATTGATGTTAAGGAAGCTAAGGCGGCAAAAAACATCTATGGTGTGGCCTGTGATATTGGAACGACTACAGTCGTTCTTTATTTAGTCGAGCTTACAAGCGGCAAAATCTTAAGCACAGCTTCCAGTTACAATCAACAATTAAAGTGTGGTGAAGATGTTATCTCCAGAATAAATTACGCCCAGAAACCTGGCCGGCTTCAAGAACTTCACAAACTTATCGTTATGACGGTCAATAACCTTATTGATAAGGCAACTCAATCGGCCAAAATTTCAACGGCAGATATATACTCCGCCTCTATATCTGGAAATACGACAATGATTCATCTGTTTTTGAATCTTGAACCTCGATACATTCGTGAAGAACCTTATGTGCCTACCTTCAACCAGGTACCGATAATTCTTTCTCGAGATCTGGGACTGAAAATGAACCATGAGGGAAGAGTCTACTGCGGTCCAGCAGTAGGAAGCTATGTCGGAAGCGACATAACAGCAGGATTACTCTGCACACCTCTTGTTCGTGATTCCAAAAAGATCTCCTTATTTATTGATGCAGGCACCAACGGCGAACTTGTTGTCGGAAACAGTGATTGGCTTATGACTTGTGCCTGTTCTGCTGGGCCTGCTTTTGAAGGCAGCGGAATAAAGTGCGGGATGCCGGCTACAGAAGGGGCTATCGAACAGTTAAAAATAAAGAACAATGGCGATCCGGAATATAAAGTCATTAATGGCAGCCAGCCCAAAGGATTGTGCGGATCAGGGCTGGTTGACCTTTTGGCAGAATTATTCATCCATGGTTATATCGATCGCCACGGAAAATTCAATGTGCAGAAAGCCAAAGATAGACTTATCGAAGATGAAACCGGCACAGCATTTCTCATAGAAAAGGCAAACAATTCTTACTGGGGTAAAGATCTCATCATAACTGAAAGGGATATTTCAAATCTTATAAGAACCAAAGGAGCAGTATTCTCTGCCTGTTCATTGTTGCTGAAAAACGCAGGATTGACTTTTGATAAAATCGACGCTTTTTACATTGCAGGCGGGTTTGGTCAGCATTTAAACATCGAAAACTCCATCCGCATTGGTCTTTTACCCGATCTCAAGCGAAACAAGTTTCATTATATCGGGAATAGCTCTCTTCTCGGGGCCTATCTCATTCTTCTTTCTGATAAGAACAGAGAAATGGTCAACGAAATTTCAAGAAAAATGACCTACATCGAATTGAATACAGAACCAAGCTACATGAACGAATATACTGGAGCATTATTTTTGCCTCATACAAAGATGGAGCTTTTTCCATCGGTAAAACAAATACTTAATTCCTGATTAAGGTTAATTTTATCAGATAACATGAAGACAAATATATTTATTAAGGAGGAATAGAATGAATACATCTATTTTCGATTTAATTAAAGAGCAAACTGTTCTCCTTGATGGCGGCATGGGCACAGAGCTCATAAATCATGGCTTTCCTCAAGGAGTATGCCCCGAATCATGGAATGTGGAAAAACCGGATATAGTCAAAAAAATCCATAAAAGCTATTTCGATGCTGGTTCTGATGTTGTTCTCACCAACAGTTTTGGAGGAAGCAAAATTAAACTTTCCTCTCATGGCTTAGAAAAAAGATGTTATGAATTGAATCTTGCTGCGGCTACTATTGCCAATGAAATCAAACCAGAAGGAAAACTTGTTGCTGGTAGCATGGGCCCCACCGGAAAATTCCTTCAGCCGCAGGGAGAGTTCACTGAAGAAGAATTTGAAGAAGCTTATGCTGAACAGGCCAAAGGCTTAACTGATGGAAAAGTAGATTTTTTATTGATAGAGACCCAGTACGATTTAAAAGAAGCGCTTTGTGCTCTGAGAGGATCAAGGAAGTCCACGGATTTGCCGATTTTTGTGACTATGACCTTCAACCATCATCCAAGAGGCTTCTTTACCCTGATGGGCAACAGTGCCGCCCAATGCGTTCAAGAACTTGAAAGAGAGGGTGTTCCTGCCATTGGAGTAAATTGCACTTTAAACAGTGCTGAAATGGTTGATTTGATTAAAATCATGCGAGAAAAAACCGCTCTCCCTCTCATTGCTCAAGCGAATGCTGGGAAGCCTTCTCTTTCTGTAGAAGGTGAGGTGTCTTATTCGCAAGAACTGGAAGATTATGTTCGCTATATTCCCCATATGATAGAGAACGGTGCCAATCTTATCGGTGGATGCTGCGGCACAAACCCAAGCTACATAAAGAAAATGGCGGAATTAATAAAAAACTTTAAGCCCGAAAAAAAAGTCTGATAAATGTAATTGGAAATAAATCTCATTTTATCACGTATCCTGGGAGCAAAGCTTATTAATAAGAGAGTGTTTCCTGTAATTCTCTTGCTTTATCAACGTGCTGTCGAGATTCTTCGTATCTTCCCAATCTGTTATAGATATCAGCCAGGACAAAATGGGCGAGAATATTCGCTCTTAACTCAGGTTTTAGTTCCAATCCTTTTTGAGCAAGCTTCTCAGCCTCATTTAGATTCATTGCATTATCCATGTAAACTTTGGCTAAAAAAACATAAGCATCGGCATATTCTTCCTTCTTCTCTATACAGCTTTTGAATTCTTTTATGGCTTTTTCCAATTCTTTTGCCTTTGCATACAAAAGACCTAGATTGAAATCCGGCATGTGGTTAAATGGACTTGTTTCTTGCTCTTTCTTGTATTCTACAACAGCCAGGTTAAAATCCCCTCTTGCCTCATGAAGTAAAGCCAGATTGAAATGAGCATTAAGAAGGGGAATGCTTCTCTCAAAGCTGAGGGCTGTAGTAATCTCATTTTCTGCTTCATCAAGCATTTCTCTCTTAAGATACACTGCACCCAAATTATTGTGAAAAATAGGAGCTTCAGGATCGATAGTCACCGCAGACTTTAAATATCTCATGGCCTCATCCAGCTCACCTTGCGCTTCATATATATTTCCTAAATGTAAAAAGGGTTTCGTGTCCTTTGGGTCAATATCGATCAACCGCTTAAATCCCACGATAGCTTCGTCATATTTCCCAGATTTTTTATAGGCTAAAGCAATTCCAAATATAGACTCATAATATTCGGGATCAACTTCAAGGGCTTTTTTGTACTCCTCAATCGCCTCATCATATTTCTCCTGCTTGGAATAAATATTTCCAAGGATATAACGGGCCTCAAGAACAGATGGATCTTTATTCAGGACATCTTTGATCTTTTTCTCAGCCTTCTCCATTTTATCCTCTGTGACTAAAAACTGAGCTATCTTTATCTCGTTATAGAGTTCAATTCTATCTTTGGGATCTGCCAGTTTTTCTCCTTTCTGCTTTGAAGAAGCGCGGAAAGACCCTATATATCCTAAAGCTTGAAGTTTGACCAGTGAATCATTGTCAAGTTTTTTCGGCCCTGCTTCCTCAATTCCTTCCGCAGAATATCTATCTATTAGTGCCTCTAACTCTCTTTTCATTTCATGACCGAGTGCAGCTTTCTTATTGACCAGATTATTCAATTCTCCAGGATCCTCCAGAATATCGTAAAGTTCCGGCTTGGGAGCATCTATAAACTTGTACTGACCTTTGCGAAGTGATTTTAACTCGCTCCAGCCATAATGATACCTGGGCCAATAAGTCTCGCTGTAGGCTGAAAGCGCCTCTGCTCCCTGGTTTCCCAATATAAGAGGTAACATGCTTTCCCCTTGAACACTTTCGGGAGATCTTCCACCAAGAATATTCAGGATAGTCGGCATAATATCTATGCTTCTTACCTGGTTTGTGATTACACTTCCCTGGAATTTATTCTCTGGAAACCTAATAATAAGAGGCACTCTGATATCAGAATCATAGATAAAAAAGCCATGAGCGCTTTCTTTGTGTTCTCCAAGGCTTTCTCCATGATCACCAGTAAAAATAATCAAAGTCTTATCTAACAAATTTTTCTCTTCCATAAAATTTCGAAAATCGCCCATAAGAAGGTCAACATACGCTATTTCACCATCATAGAGTCCGGAACGGCTGCCCTTGTATTGCGTTTTATACGGTTCAGGAGGATCATAAGGAGTATGGGGATCATAAAGATGAATCCAGGCGAAAAATTTATCTTGGTAATTTTTCTCCAGCCATTTGCAAGCTTCAACAAGCACCTCATCTCCTCTCCTCTGGACTGAGTCAAGGCTTATGCTTTTATACTTAGTCAGGTCAAAATTGTCATAGTAATAATCGAAGCCTTGATCGAGTCCCCAGCGGGAATCAAGGACAAAAGCACCAACAAAAGCTCCAGTCGAGTAGCCATTGGTTTTTAAAGCCTCGGCTAAAGTGATGTGTTTCTCATCAAGGTAAAATCCCCCGTTGTCCCGTATACCATGATAGAGAGGATAAGTTCCGGTAAAAATAGAAGAATGGGAAGGAAGAGTTAGGGGAGTTTGAGCAATGCTATGTTCAAAAAGAATTCCTTCACTGGCCAATCTATTGATATTGGGAGTTTTTACTCTATCATACCCATAACACTCCAGATGGTCTGCTCGAAGAGTGTCTATGGTAAAAAGAACGATGTTCATTTGGTCAATATCCACAGGACTCATCTGTGACTCGAATGATTCAAATATTTTGGCAGATGATTCTTTCCTGAGATTCGGTTTGATGAGAAACAAAAAAGCCAAAATACAGAGGGAAATGATGAGAAAAGAACAGAGAATAATAACTTTTTTATTCTTGCTCATTTATAACCTTCTCCATTTTTTTTACTTTATATGATAGCCATAAATTGTCGATTAAGTAAAGGGAAGGTTAAGTCCTATAAGCATCTTTTGGCTTGAATTTATTATCAAATGAGATTATTTTATTTAAGCCTGGATTATTCACAGAGTGGATTATGAGAAAAGTTTTAATATCGCTAATCATTATATTCTTGCTTTTTCCTTTCCAAGGCCTCACTGAGAAGAAATCTATTAAAGAGCTTCCCCCAAGGTTTATTAAGTGGCTGAAGGAAGAAGTGGTCTATATTATCACTCAGACCGAGAAAGATGTCTTTCTTCAACTCGAAACAGATAGAGAAAGAGAGCTTTTTATCGAGGCTTTTTGGAAACACAGGGATCCTACTCAAGGCACCCCAGAAAATGAATTTAAAAAAGAGCACTCTCGACGGATTAATTATGCAAATTACAACTTGGGGCGGGGCGTACCCAAGCCGGGCTGGAAAACAGATCGAGGCAGAATTTATATCACTATTGGTGAGCCTCGAGATATTGAGAGAATTTTTGGAGAAGCCAATATTCATAACGCTGAAATATGGTTTTATCAAGGCTTGACAAAGTATGGTCTTCCTCCTGGATTTAACCTGGTTTTCTATCAGAAAGATGGAATTGGAGAATATGTCCTCTACAGCCCCCTAGCCGATGGGCCTCAAGCTTTAATGACTTCTTATTTCGGCGACCAAGTAGACTATCTGGCAGCTTATAAGACCTTAAAAAAAATAAATCCAAGTTTGGCTCAAGTCTCTCTTTCCCTCGTTCCAGGAGAATCAGCTCGCTTTGGCCGTCCTTCATTATCATCCGATATCCTTCTCATAAATATATACAAGGTTCCTCAAAAAAACCTAAAGGAAAGATATGCAGAGAAATTTTTAATGTATAAAGACATCGTAGAAGTCGACTACACAGCCAATTACATCGATAATGACCATTCAGTAAAAGTTCTTAAAGACCCATCCGGGATTTATTTTGTTCATTATGTTGTGGAACTCATGAAATTCTCGGTCCAACAATATGAAGATAAATATTCCACACATCTAAAAGTCAACGGGAAAGTTTCTGATTTAGAGGGAAAAACAATAGATCAATATGAGAGATCTATCTTAGCAAAACTCGATGAAGTCGAGCTAAAAAATATCACCTACAGACCCTTTGATCTCTATGATATGTTCCCCTTGATTCCAGGTACTTACAGATTTTCTGTTATAGTAAAGAATGAAGTATCCAAAGAATTCACCACTCTGGAAAAAGATGTAGTCATTCCCGGGGATGATTCTTTCCTGAAAATGAGTTCTCTCGTTTTGGGCTATAAGATGGAACACCTTCCATCTAAATCAAATAGGCTCGCACCCTTTAAGATAGGACCTAATCAAATATATCATCAGCCCAAGCAAATCTTTCATCCTCAAGATAAATTATTCTTAGCTTTTCAGATTTTAGGCTTAACTTCCGATCTTGAGCAGAGGGGACAGTTAAGATTCGAATTTATAAAGGGAAATGAGCCGTTTTTATCTTTAACGAAAAAAGTGAATGAGTATCAAGATAGAATGAATTTTATACAAGAATTTTCTCTACAGAAATTTCCTCCTGCCTATTACCGAATTAATGTCATTTTATTGGATAATGATAATGAAGTGCTTCTTGAAGGAGAAAATTTTGAGATCACAGCTGCAACAATTTTGCCCCGGCCTTGGGTTCATTCTAAAACATTAGCGCCTTCAGACGATCCCACATATTCCTTCTTACTGGGAAGACAATTCTTTAGCAAGGGAGAAATAGATAAAGCCAGAGTCAAATTTGAAACTGCCTATCAAAAGAAGCCCGATTCTCTAGATTATGCCGTAGGTTTAGCACGGGTATATTTTGCTCTAAAAAATTACACTAAAACTAAACAAATTCTGCTACCCTTTAAAAATCTAGATGAGATCCCCTATCAAGTTTACTTTCTCCTAGGAAAATCTCATCAAGCTCTGGGAGAATTAGATCAGGCTGTTTCATTTTATAATGAGGCCATCTCCCATTTTGGAATAAATATGTATCTTCTGAATTCTTTAGGAGAATGTTATTACAGACTGGGATCTGAAGATGAAGCTTTAGCCGCGTGGGAAAAATCTTTAGAAATCAATTCCAATCAGCCTGAAATCGAGAAAAGGGTAAAGGCTATTAAGAAATAAAATGTTTTTCGCAAGAATTGAGAGATTTCTACTGGAACATCCGTTTAATAGGGATTAAGAAAGGAGCAGTTTAAAATCTTCGCCCTTCCGTTGCCATCGCGCCTCACCTCTCCTCTCAAATAGCAAGCGGGCGGAGAACCAAATGTGAGACATCTCGTCTCCCCCACTCCTTCCAGAAGTCCGGTCTCATCCTCAAAGAGAAAGAAGTATTTCCGGCCACGGCTCACCGCTTTCTGGCGGGCATCCACCACTCTGACCACAAGCTTCACTTCTCTACCCGCATGATCCTTCAAATCCTTTATGCGGAGCGTCGGCCTTTTCCCTTCGAAGAGGGAAAGGGAATCTCCTTCAGGATCAAACCCGAGGGATTCGACAAGCATCCTCTCCTTCTGTTTTGGATCCAGGTCCGAGACATCCTCTACATCCTCCAGTCCTCTGAAATAACGAAGAATTTGCCGCGTCCTTCTGGGCTCGAGAGAATCGAAAACCCCTGATTTGATCAGAGAGAGAAGCTCTGATTTTGTCAGAGACACCCGGCAGAGAAAATCTTCTACGGAAAGATACTCACCGTTCTTTCTCTCTTCGATGACCTTCTCTGCAGTCTTTAAAGCCAGCCCCTTGATGGAAATCAGACCCACCCGGATGTTCTTCCTTTCTACCTCAAACTGGTAGCAGCTGCGGTTTACATCCGGCCCTAAGATTTTGATCTCCTTTCTCTTGGCTTCTTCGATGTATTCCGCTAACCCGTAGTAGCCGCCTCCGGCATTGAGCACAGATGCGAGGTAGGGAACCGGGTAGTGGGCTTTTAAGTAAACAGCCTGGTAAGCCATGTTGGCATAGGAGGCACTGTGAGCCTTGTTGAAAGAGTAAGAAGAAAATTCCTCCATGACCTTCCACAACTTCTTTATTTCCCCTGGTGTGTACCCTCTCTCCTCTCCTTCCCTGAAAAACCCGCCTTTAAGCTGGGCGTCAACCTGATCTTTTTTAAGAGCCCGGCGGAGAAGGTCGCCCTCTTCGGGCGGCATTCCCGCCACCCGTTCGGCGATCTGCATCACCTGTTCTTCATAGAGAAGAATGCCTCCTGTCTCGGGGAGTATTCGACCCAGGAAACCATCACGGGAGACGGGCCTCCCTTCCCGGCTGCGGAGGAGAGCTTCTTTCATGCCGCTCTCGGTCGGACCGGGCCGAATAAGAGCTAAAGTCTGAGTCAGCTCGTAAATATTCTCTGGCTTCATGCGGCGGAGTAGATTCATCATGGCCGGGCTTTCCACCTGGAAGCAGCCTATGGTCTGGGCCTTCTTTAACAGGCTGTAAGTTTTCTTATCTCGAGGAGGAATGCACCTTATTTTCATCATTTTTTTGGTCTCAGAGATAGCAGCCAGCCCCCTCACCGAAAGCAGGTCAAGTTTTATGAGTTTCAGGTCTTCCACAGTATCCCGGTCGTAATGGGACATGAGATAACCCTTAGCTGATTCTTCGAGAGGAAGATACCGATTCGTAGGCGAAGGGGTGAGCAGTATTCCTCCCACATGGAGGGAGTTCCCCGAGTAGACAGAAGTAAGACCAGAGGCTGCTTTCCATATTTCCATGTAGCCAGGGAGTGGTCTGTCTTTTTTCAAGAAATCAGGCTCCGCGAAAAAGGGGGCTTTTTTGCTCAGAGACCTGGATTCCCCAGGCGGAAGGCCAAAGGCGCGGGCTGTCTCATACAGGGCAGAGCGGGCACGGTAATTTTTCAGACTGCAGACAAAGGCTGCCCCAGTTCTTCCCTGTCCGTATTTCTCCAGAACATAGGAGAGGACCTGGTCTCTTTTCCTCGAGTCAAAATCCAGGTCTATATCCGGCGGGTCATCCCGGCCCTTGTTCAGGAACCTCTCGAAGTAAAGGTCATGCTCGATGGGGCTTATGTGGGAGACTCCCAGAAGAAAGGTCAGAAAAGAGGAGGCGCCCGAACCCTTGAGGTTGTGGAGAATATTATTGCGGCGGGCAAATCGAACCACATCATGGACAATCAGGAAGTAGGGAGCAAAACCTGATCTCTCGACAACAGTTAGTTCTTGTTTGGCCCGCTGTCTCTCGCGCCAGCTCAAGTTTTTCAGCCTTTTCAGCCTTTCCATCACCTCATCCCTCAAGGTTGTGGGAAAAAGATCTTCGGGGAGAGGAGGCACGATGTCCGCGAAAGAAAACCGGCATTTCTCCGCTACCTCAAAGGTTTTGCGGAAAATCTTTTCCGCATCAGGGCCAAACTTCCTGAGAGCCAAAGCTTCCTGATGCGGCCCGAAAAACTTCATCCTGTTCTTCAGTTTATCCCTCTCCGGAGGGAAGGGAATCTTTTTCTGGATGGAATGGATAAGAATCAATCTTTCAGGGTTGCGTATAAACTTCAAAGGATTCGCCCACACCAGAGGCAAATCGTGATCGCGGGCCCAAACGAGAGCCTTTTTGAAGTTAAAAAAATCGACACCGATGTAAAAATCTTCTTTTGAAGAAGAGAGTGAGGAGGCCAGAGATTCTTCTTCTCTCGCCTGAGGGATGAAGATAACAACCAGCCCTTCTGTCTTCTTTATCTCTTTTTGGTTGAGGATCTCCATCAAATTCCAGTACCCTTCTTTGTCCCTGACTAGAAAGAGGAATTTTTTTCCCTGAATTTCTATCTCACAGCCGAAGAGGGGGGTGAAACCGCGCTTCTTGGCTGCTCTCTTCCATTTCCCCCAGCCGTAGAGATTCTCCATATCTGTCAGAGCTGCGGATGGAAGTTTTCTCTCGAAGACCCAGGAGGCGACCTCTTCCAGAGTTGCCCCTCCTTTTCCTTTGCTGTAGACAGAATGGACTCTGAGTGGTATGAACATTTTTTTATTTCGTCAAGGAGGCTGTCTTCAGGACAAAACCTCTTTTTCGTTCAAAACTGTAGAGGCTATCGAGCATCCTCTCCCGAACCGTAAGCAGTGAGCCAAACCCGTACTTCTCTCTCACCTGATCCACAGCATAGCCCAGTTTCTCCGGGCGTTCGGAGTAGGGCTCGAAAAGAGAGAGAGGCCTGGCACTAACAAGGTCAGAAGCTTTCACACCCACCAGACGAAGCGACAAACGGGAGGAAGAGAAAAGCTGGAGGAAAAGCTCTTGAGCAACCTTGTAAATTTTTCCCATCTCCTGGAGGGGACTGAGGAGTAGGCATCTTCGGGCTTCGGTTTTAAAATCAGAATACCTGGCTTTGACTTCGATGATATGGGCAAAAAGGCGTTGTTCCCGCAAGGGAAGGGTTAACCGATCACAGAGATAAGCCAGATGAGCCAGGAGCAGGCGTCTATCCCAGATGTCTTCCAGAAAAGTCGTCTCCCGGGAGATAGATTTGGGCACAGAGGCGGTCACCAAGGGACGGGTATCAACCCCTCTGGACTGGAGATAAAGCTCTTCTCCGTTTAAGCCGAAGAGTGAGCGCAGAGTTGGCCGCGACAGCCCCCACAAATCGCCGATTTTATGGATGTTGAGCATCCGGAGTATGACCTGGGCTTTGGGTCCTATTCCGGGTAAAGACTCGATCCCCAGGTTCTTCAAGAACTCTTCCTCTCCACCCGGTCCAATCTCGACCAGTCCGCCTGGCTTAGCCTGGCTGGTGGCCAGCTTGGCCAGAATCTTATTAGGACCCATTCCCGCCGAAACAGTAATCCCCAGCTCTTTCTCCACCTTCTGTTTGATCTCCAGGGTGATGCGGGAAAAAGAGGAATAAAGGGGGCGGCAGCGGGTCAAATCAAGGTAAGCTTCATCCAGGGAAGCTTCCTCCATATCCGGAGTATACTGGGAGAGAAGACGGAAAAACTTTTTGGAGAAAGCTCTGTAAATCTGGGAGTTTCCCCTTACGAATATCCCGTGGGGACAGAGCTGGTAGGCTTTCCGCAAAGGTATGCCGGCATGGACACCGTATTTTCGGGCCTCGTATGAAGCGGTAGAAGCTACTCCCCTTTCATGGGGAAGACCTCCGACGATGAGTGGTTTTCCTTTGAAAGAAGGGTTAAGGAGCACCTCAACAGCCGCAAAAAAAGCATCGATGTCAATGTGGACAATACATCTCCTTCTCATTTTTCTAACTTTTTTTTAGGATGCTGGTCTGTTTACCGCTTACACGTTGCTTCTTGCGGTTGGTTCATCTGTAGGAGCTTGATTCATCAAGCCCGTAATTTTGATGCTACAAATGAATCCTCCGTTTACCGCTTTGTGTTTCACGGCATAAAGCCTGATCGGGAGATCGGGCTCTACATATCTATTAGTCCGTTACTCCGTTTACGTCTTTTGCACTGTCTCAGCGCTCTTCGACGTTCAGTACTTTCTCAGAATCCCGATCACTCTTCCCAGGATTCTCAATTCCCTGACTTTGATCGGCTTAAACTCCGGATTTTCAGGCATAAGAAAGACATTCTCATCTTCTATCTTCAACCTTTTCAAGGTCACCGAGCCGTCATCCAGAAGGGCTATCACCATCTCTCCGGAACTTGCCGAATTTGTCCTCTCCACGAGCACCCGGTCTCCCTCATCGATATAGGCATCCACCATACTTTTCCCGTCAACATGGATACAGAAGATGTTCCCTTTTTTTCGGCCCACCATCCAGTCTGGAACTTCCACCGCCTCTTCCGAAACATCAAAGACCTCTCTCGGTTCACCAGCCGGAACAAGACCTACTAAAGGCACTCTGGTTTGATTCTTCAAAAGAGTCGGAAAGCCTTTGAGTTTCAGTTCCCCTTTCATCCTTTCCAAATAGCCCTTTTTCTCAAGGCTCTGGGTGTGCTTGAAAACAGCCGAAGGATTGGTGATGTTCAGGATCTCTCCCAATTGCCTGATCGTGGGAGAATAGCCATGTTCGAGTATAAACTCTTCAATAGTTTTCAACACTTTCTTCTGTCTTTCTGTGAGTTTCTTCCTGATTTTGTTTACCATTTTGTTCACCATGTATATTAATAAGCCTCTTCCCGGGTTTTGTCAAGGAAAAATTAAAAAAAAGAGGGAAAAAGGGGACAGGCTACTTTTTTATATATTGTGCAGGGGTTTGATTTATCAAACCCACATTTTAATTATAAAAATTATTTATTAAATGCAGAAACCTGATCCCATATCTTAGCCATCTCTTTATATGATAAAGGTGGGCTTGATGAATCAAGCCCCTACATAATGTAAATCAAACCCGCCGATTAAAAAAAAGTAGCCTGTCCCCTTTTTTATATTTTCCAGCCGCCGGCGACAACCAAATTTGTTCCGCTGATAAAATCAGCTTCATCTGAAACTAAAAATAAAACAGCACTCGAGATATCTTCAAACTTTCCTAATCTGCCCTTTGGGACACTTTTACTTTCAGGAAGAATTCCGCCTTCCATAAGCCCTGGAGAGACCATGTTAACCGTTATTCCTGCTGAACCCTCAGAAGCAGCTACAGAACGTGTCAAAATCAGGAGACCTGTCTTGGCTATTGCATAGGGAGTTATTGAAGAGAAAGCCACAAGTTGCTCAGCCCGGCTGTAGCCTAAATTTATAATCCTCCCCCACTTTCTTTTCCTCATCCCAGGGAGAGAGGCCTTAAGGCAATACAAGGCACTCATCAAATTACTGTGTAGAATGTAATCCCACTCCGATGAGGTGATCTTTTCCCAGGATTTGACAAGAATCGGACCAACATTGTTGACCAAAATATCTATTCTACCGAATTTTTCTTCGACATTTCTGACTAGGGCTAAAGCTTCTTTTTCTTTAGTTAGATCTGCGCAAAAACAAGCAGCAAACTTGCCCTTCTCTCTAATCTTCTTTACAACCTTCTCCGCGGCTTCCCTATTGTTCTTATAATGAACAGCCACTCCAGACGCGGCATCAGCCAGCTTTAAAGCAATATCTCGTCCAATCCCACGGCTGCTCCCCGTTACCAAAGCTATTTTATCGTTCATTTATTTATTCATTAGGGTCCGGTTATTTACTGTACTTTATAGTAGCGTAGTCACTGCCTGTCCCACTTCCATAACTAGCCCCTGTCACATAGACATTCCCTTTGGAGTCAACAGCAATGGCACGGGCAAAATCAGTGTAATCTCCAGGTCCATTATACCTTGCAACCCAAACCACTTTTGGCTCCTCTTGCCCATAAGTCAAAGGGACTGAAACTGCAAACAGAATCAAAACGATAAAAAGCATTCCTAAGTAAGATGATTTTTTCATTCCCTCCTCCTTTTATTATTTAAAACTAAATCCGCTTCGCTTATTTAAATTGCTAATGCAATTGTTGTAAGAAGTATTCTTTTTTTTCGATTGAGGATGGTTCCCTCTCCTTAGCCTAAAATCTTATTATGCTAATTTAAATGATTATTATGATATAGACGCTATGTAATTAATTAGCATTTGTCAAGTTTCTTTAAGAAAGCACGGTTGTACTTGAAGTATATCCTCAACATCTTTGGCGTCGGGCAGGATGTGTTCTTCAATATACTCTTCCAGCTCAGCTATTGTTTCTCTGGACAGCGTATAATCTTTCATATACATTGTTTATTGGACATAAGCCGCTTTTTGATTGAAAAATACGGGATTTTTCAATCAAGAGCAGCATAACCGCGTAAATGGGAAATATCAGATCAGTCAAATTTCCTATCAGTTGAGAGGCAGAAAAATGAACTTTAAATCACTAGCATCGATCCTTTTTATCTTCGCGTTATTTCCATTCACTTTTTCGGCGGCGCCGGACTCTGAAGAAGAAACGTCGCCTCCCCCTTTACGAATCCTGGAAATTGACGACACCTTCAAGATTAAGAATGTCGGCGGCCCCGAACTTTCGCCCGACGGCAAATGGGTGGCTTATACGGTCACCACCCGCGATTTTGAAAAGAACAGGTCGAAAACACGCATCTGGATGATGGCGACTGACAACGGCGAGCCCATCCCCATGACGGTCGAAGCGGTCTCCTCCCGGGCGCCGAAATTCAGCCGCGATGGGAAGAAACTATATTTCCTCTCGGCGCGCAACGGCGGCAAGTCTCAAATGTGGTCCCTCAATCTGGTCCACGGCGGTGAGGCGCAGCAAGTTACCAGTCTCAAACGAGGCGTCAGCTCGATCAACTTCTCCCGTGACGAAAAAAAACTGCTCCTGGTATTGAAAGACCCCGATCCCGACAAGGTGGACAAGGACTCCGCAAATAAAGGGGGCAAAGACTCCCCGAAAAAGTGGCCGAAAGGCAAACCCTGGGTGATCGACCGCCTCCAGTTCAAGGCTGATTACACCGGATATCTCGACCATCGGCGCAATCACGTTTATGTATATGACATCGAATCAAAAAAACTCACCCAAGTCACCTCCGGCGATTATGACGACTACAGTCCCGCGTGGTCGCACGACGGAAAAACCATCGCCTTCGTCAGCAACCGCACAGAAGAACCCGACGGTAATTATAACACCGACATATGGCTCGTGGGTGCGGATAACGCGGACAAGGGTAAAAGTCTGATTCAACTGACGACTTCCCCGGGAGCTGACAATTCCCCCAAGTGGCATCCCAATGGCAAATTCATCGCATATACTTCGGCTCCCGATGTCGAGGGCAGCAATTACGCCACCAACCATCTTGCGGTAATCGGCTCCCAGGGCGGCGAATCCAGGCTCCTTAACGAGGACCTCGATCGCAACGTCTCGGGGCTCGAATTTTCTGAAGACGGAAAGTACATCTATTTTAATCTCGAGGACAGCGGCGAGAATCACATCGCACGCATCCCCGCCAATGGCGGTAAAATCACCCGGCTTATAGCCGGCCAAATCAGCGCCGGCGCTTTTTCACTCGCAGACAATGGCGCCTTGGTCGCGCGGATCAGCAAACCCAAACTGCCCGGTGAGCTTTTCATCGCCGGCAAACATGGCCTTCGCCAACTGACTCATGTCAACAAGGAGCATTTCTCCAGGATCAAACTCGGCGAAACCGAGGAAATCCATTACAAGAGCCACGACGGCCTCGAGATCGAAGGATTTATTACAAAGCCCCCTTCCTTCAATCCCGCTTTTCGTTACCCCACCCTCTTGCTCATCCACGGCGGCCCCATCAGTCAATATAGCTATAGTTTTTCCTTCGAAGCCCAACTCTTCGCCGCGAACGGTTACGTGGTTGTCCGCTCCAATCCGCGCGGTTCCTCGGGCTATGGCCGGGATTTTTGCTTTGCTCTCTATCAGGGCTGGGGCGAGAAAGATTACCGCGACGTCCTGGCCGCCGTCGATCGCGCGATTGAACTCGGTTACGCCGACCCCGACCGCCTCGGCGTCGGCGGCTTTTCATATGGCGGCATCCTGACCAATTACATCATCACCCAAACCGATCGCTTCAAGGGCGCCGTCAGCGGCGCGGGCTCTGGTCTTTATACGGCAATGTACGGCCACGATATGTGGCTTCGCTGGTATGAAGAGGAATTTGGCCTGCCTTGGGAAAATCGCGAATTATGGGAACGTCTCTCCCCCTTCAACTATGTTCAAAACGTCACGACCCCCACGCTGTTCGCTTGCGGCGAGAAGGATTGGAACATGCCCGTCCAGAATTCCGAACAACTTTATCAGGCTCTCCGCCGCCGCGGCATCACCACCCGGCTCGTTGTCTATCCCGGCGAACACCACGGCGGGTGGACAACCGCTCACGAAAAGGATTTTCTCGAACGGCGTCTGGCTTGGTACGATCAGTATGTGAAGGGCGAAGCGTCTGGGAAAAAATGATGAGTATAAAACATCAAAAATCCCATGCGGTGTAAATATTATCCCCACCTAACTCCTTCTACAGCAGAGACTTGTCCCCCTGTCACCAATCGGTGACGTTTTCGGTGACGTAAATTGCTTAAAATCGCCTACTTTTGCCTAACGGTGAGAAAAGACAAACTTAGTCAAATAACAAATTTTCCAGGGAAAACAGAGAAGATAAGATGGTGGAGCTGATGGGGATCGAACCCACGACCTCTTGACTGCCAGTCAAGCACTCTCCCAGCTGAGCTACAGCCCCACCTAGGAATATCCATATTATAAAAAAATCAGTTTTCAGTCAAGATTACTAAGGATTGAGATTTATATAGCTCTATCATTTGAATATATCAACCGGATTAATCGTAATATTTACGCCCCAAAGGAATAAGAAAACAAAAATCTAAATTTCAAAAGCCTAGAAGGTCTGTTCCTGTTGACGCTGTTGCTTAATAAAATCTCAAGTTACAGAAGTTTAAGAGGCCTGATCCCAATTTATTGTTAACAATTGATAAAAAACATGTTAAAATAGCGTTGAAAAAGGAATAAGTCATGCCACCACCAAAGAAACAAGTCAAATCTTATAGAAGCATTCTTTTCTGGATTGCTCTCGGAGTTATCCTTATCGTCTTCTGGAGCTTACTTCAAACTGCGGGCACAGTGAAAAAAGAACCACCCTTCAGTGAGTTCTTGATAGAGGTTGAAAACGACCAGGTTGAAGAAGTTACTATTGCCGGAGATCAAATCAACGGAAAGTATATCGACGGAACCTCATTTAAAACTACAAGCCCTGATAATTTTGATGATCTGGTCAATATTCTCCGGGAACACAAAGTAAGTATCACTGTGAAATCCGCTCGAAATCCGTGGTTTTCTTATCTTTTCACCTGGTTTCCTATCATTATTCTCATCCTCTTCTGGGTATTCTTCATGCGGCAGATGCAGTCAGGTGGCAATAAGGCTCTCTCCTTTGGAAAGAGTCGGGCGAAGCTTTTTTCTGGAGGGAAGAAAAAATTCACTTTCAACGATGTGGCGGGCGTGGAAGAAGCTAAAGAGGAGCTTCAAGAGATCATCGGATTCCTGAAAGAGCCTAAAAGATTTCAAAAATTGGGAGGCCGAATTCCCAAAGGAGTGATCTTAATAGGAGCGCCCGGTACAGGCAAAACCCTCCTTGCCCGGGCAGTTGCCGGGGAAGCGAATGTTCCTTTTTTTTCGATCAGCGGCTCTGACTTTGTGGAGATGTTTGTCGGAGTGGGTGCATCTCGAGTGAGAGATCTTTTTGATCAGGGAAAAAAACATGCTCCCTGCCTTATCTTCATAGATGAGATTGATGCTGTGGGAAGACAGAGAGGAGCAGGAATGGGTGGCGGCCATGACGAGCGCGAACAAACCCTGAATCAGCTCCTGGTAGAGATGGACGGTTTTGACTCCAACGAAGGAGTCATTCTTATTGCTGCCACTAACAGGCCCGACATTCTGGACACTGCTCTCCTCAGACCAGGCCGGTTTGACCGGAGAATTGTCGTCAACATGCCAGATGTAAAAGGGAGAGAGGATATCCTAAAAGTTCATATTAAAAATATTCCATTAGACAAGAAAATTGATTTATCAGTGCTTGCTCGCTCTACTCCCGGATTCTCTGGAGCTGATCTGGCCAACCTTGTCAACGAGGCTGCTCTCCTTGCCGCGCGTCTTGACCAAGAGAAAGTCACCATGGAGGATATGGAAAGCGCCAAAGATAAAGTACTCATGGGAGTGGAGAGAAAGAGCATGATTATCAGCGAGGATGAGAAAAAAAGCACATCTTATCACGAAGCAGGTCATGCCCTCATAGCTTCTCTCTTACCCGAAGCAGATCCCATCCACAAAGTAACCATCATCCCCAGAGGAATGGCTTTGGGGACAACCCAGCAGTTGCCCCTGGATGACCGCTACACATACTCCAAGGACTATCTGGAAGCACAACTTTCTGTGCTTATGGGCGGGCGAGCCTCCGAAAAAATGCTCCTCGGAAAAACAACTACAGGGGCGGCTAACGACTTTGAGAAAGCAACCGATATTGCCCGCAAGATGGTCTGTCAATGGGGAATGTCCGATTTGGGACCTGTCACATTCGGCGAACGGGATGATTTAATCTTCCTCGGCAAGGAATTAGCCATGCATAAAAACTTCAGTGAAAAAACAGCTGAACTGATAGATGCGGAAGTCAAAAAAATTATCAACAGAAACTTCAAAAGAACAAAGGAACTTTTAGAAAAACACAGGAACGAATTGATAAATATTGCCAAAGCTCTTCTTGAAAAAGAAATCCTAACATCTAAAGAATTAGAAGAAATTATAAAAGGGAAAAAAATATCCACGGATAAAAAGGCATCTCTAACTTCAAAAGTCAAGGAAGAAAAACCAAAAAAAGAACCAAAAAAAATTCAGCCTTTAAAAAAGCCCGGATTGGCTAAAGCATAAAAGGTGAGAAAAGAGCACACCCTCCTGGTTAACGGCAAAAAATACACATTAGGCCAAAGAACCTGGATAATGGGTGTCATCAATATCACTCCTGATTCCTTCTCTGATGGGGGCCTTCACTTCGATAAAGATAAAGCTGTGGAAAGGGGATTACAGCTTCGAGAAGAAGGCTCTGATATAATCGACATAGGAGGAGAAAGCACCAAGCCTGGTTCAGAACCCATCACCGCCAAAGAAGAACTAAGGCGCGTTATCCCCGTAATCTCCGCCTTAAGAGAGAAAACGGACAGCCTGATCTCCATAGATACGACAAAGCCAGAAGTGGCTCGAGCTGCCCTGGATGCAGGTGCTGATATTATTAACGACATAAGCTCTTCTAGCTTTGATCCCAAAATGTTTTCTCTGGCAGCTCAATACGATGCGCCCATTATTCTGATGCACATGAAAGGGATACCCAGAAATATGCAGGTCAATCCTTTTTATGAAAATGTGCTGCTCGAGGTCAAATCTTTCCTAAAAGAGAAAATCGAAGTAGCTCAAGCTGCGGGGATCGAAAAAGAGAAAATCATCATAGATCCAGGAATCGGTTTTGGCAAAAGGCATAAGGACAATCTTGTTTTGATCAAAAACCTTCATTTTTTTGAGGACCTCGATCGTCCCATCCTCATCGGAATTTCCCGAAAATCCTTTATCGGGAAAATTTTAGACTCTCCTCCACAGCAGAGGCTCGAAGGCACTATTGCTGCTGCTGTATTAAGCATCATAAATGGAGCTCATTTCCTAAGAGTCCATGATGTCGCATCTGTAAAAAGAGCAGTGCTTGTGGCTGAAACCATCATAAAAGAAGGCCAGCCTTCCGCAACTTTTGAAGAAAGTAAAGAGAAGAAAAGTAGCTATGTTTGCTGATATCATTACTTCCTTGACTCGTTTTAATATCGGAGACCTTATAGATATCATTATTGTGACCTTTATCCTGTATTACATTTTTTCTTTAATAAAGGACACCAAAGCCTATCAGATGGCCATCGGATTAGGGATAATCGGCGTTCTCTTTTTGATTTCTGAGTTGGGAAACTTAGTTGCCTTAAACTGGCTAATTAAGATATTCTCTCCCTTTCTGATTATCGCTATCATTGTTCTATTCCAGGGAGAGATAAGAAGATTCTTAACAACTCTAGGCTCTCGTTCTTTCCGGAAACCCCTTTCTCTCAAATCCATCACAGAAAAATTGGAAAATATCTTTTTAGCTGTCGATTATCTAGCTTCCAAGAAAATTGGGGCTCTGATTGCGGTTGAAAAAGAAATCTCTCTCAAGAGCTATACTGACCGAGGTACAAAAATAGATGGCGATCTCACCAAGGACCTTCTGGTCAGCATCTTTTTCCCTCATTCCCCTCTTCATGACGGAGCTGTCATAGTCCAGGGGAGCAAGATTTCTGCTGCTGGCTGTCTCCTCCCCTTGCCCGCTTCCCATAATTTAGGAAAGAAGTACCTGCCTCGAACAAGGCATTTAGCAGCCATAGGTCTGTCTCAAGAAACAGATGCTGCTGTGATCGTCGTCTCTGAGGAAACCGGAACCGTCTCTTTGGCTACCAAAGGGCAGCTGGAAAGAAAGCTTGACAAAGAGCATCTCAAGGAAAGGATGCTCAACTATTTACAAGTAAGATGAAAAGATTTTTCAAACGTCTGTTTTTAAAAAATTGGGGACTCAAACTCTTCTCTTTTCTTCTTGCCCTGATTCTTTGGCTGACTTTGATCACTCCAGAGAAGGTATTTTCAGATAAATGGTTGACCATTCCCTTGGAACTCCACAACATTCCTCCTGAAATGGAGCTTATGGAAAAACCCCCAGCGAGCGTTGATGTGAAAATCAGGGCATCCAAGAGCCTGATCAATGATATAACTTCAGCTAATGTCCATGCCGTGCTCAACCTCGAAAAAGCCAGTCTCGACCAGGAAGATTACCCCCTCCGCAATTACATGATCAGTATTCCTTCTGGCGCAGAAGTCAGAGAGATCCGTCAAAGTCAAGTGAGCCTCAAGTTAGAAAGGACAAGAGAAATCCTGTTGGACGTGGAAGCAAATATCATCGGCGAATTAAAAAAAGGGCTTAAAGTAGAAAACGTCGGGATCTTTCCTCCTCAAGTTCTCATCAAGGGACCAGAAAGCAAGGTCAAGGATAATTACATAGTGAGAACAAGTCCCATCGATATTTCCTCGCTCACCGAAACCACCGAACTTGAAGCAGATCTCATCCTTCCCAACCCTGACCTTAGATTGGCCTCCGCACAGACAAAGGTAAGAGTCAGGATCTTGATTCAGGAAGAAAATCCTGAAACTAAGAGTGGGAAGAAGAAAACACAAAAGAAATAATTTTTTTCCTTGAATCCGCTTGTTTTTTAGCTATAATCTATTTTCGAATTAAGGGATCAACTTTAAAATGGAAAAACTTTTTGGCACAGATGGAATAAGAGCAGTGGCTGGCCAGTCGCCTCTCGATTATTCCTCGGTATATGCCTTAGGAAAAGCGCTGATCGCCCTTCTTAAAGAAGGAGGTTTTAAACCGCGGGTTATCATCGGCCGGGATACTCGAGAGTCAGGAGAATGGCTTGAGCAGGCTTTATTCCAGGGAGTAAATGAAGGGCAGGGAGAAGCTGTTTCCGTTGGTATCATCCCCACATCTGCGGTTTCTTTCCTGGCAAAAAAATATTCCTTTTCCGCGGGAATTGTCATTTCCGCCTCTCACAATTCTTATCAAGATAACGGCATTAAAATCTTTTCATCTCAGGGGATAAAAATTTCGGATGCGTGGGAAAGCAAACTTGAAAAGGCTATAATAGAAGCTCCTTCAAACGTTAAAAGAGAAAACACCAGGATAACTCCCCAGTCTTCTTTAGGGCAGGACTACGTGGATTTTCTGAAGAGCCGGTTTTCTCATGTCAACCTCAAAAGAAAAATCAAAGTTGTCCTCGACTGCTCGAATGGAGCCAGTTCCTTGTTTGCTTCTCAAGTTTTTTTAGGTTTGGGCTCTGAGGTCATCGCTATGGGTAACACTCCTGACGGGAAAAACATCAATGCCAACTGCGGCTCTCTCTATCCGCAGAATCTAGCCCGGAAAGTAGTCGAGAGTAAGGCAGATATTGGAGTCGCCTATGACGGGGATGCAGATAGAGCTATATGGGTAGATGAGAAGGGCAGAATCTTGAATGGTGACCACACTCTTTTTGTCCTATCCCGATTCATGAAGGAAAAAGGACGTTTGAAATCGGATTATGTCATAGCTACAGCCATGAGCAATATGGGTTTAGAGAAAGCCTTAGAAAAGTTAGATTTAAAGCTTTTGCGAACGCAGGTTGGCGATAAATATGTCCTTGAAGAAATGATGAAATTGAAGGCCAACCTGGGTGGAGAGCAATCGGGTCACACGATTTTCCTGGATGATTGCCCAACAGGAGATGGAATCCTGACCAGTTTAAAAATGCTGGAAGCTATGGCTGCGTACAATCTTCCTTTATCCAAGTTAGTGGAAGACTTGGAAGAATATCCTCAAATTCTTCTGAATGTCCCGGTTCAAAAAAAGACCGATTTCGATCAATTTCCAGAAATAATAAATGCTAAGGAAGAGATCGAAAAGCGATTGGGAGATTCTGGACGATTGAATGTTCGCTACTCAGGAACTGAACCAGTTGCCCGAGTGATGATCGAAGGCCAGGACAAAGGCGAGATAGAAGACTACGCCAGCCAAATGGCCAGTGTCATCTCCAAGTATCTGGGAAGTTGAAAAGAATGAAAAAGGGGCCTGTCCCCTTTTATAGAGGGAGGAGAAAATGAAACTCGCCGTCAACGTGGATCATTTTGCAACAATAAGAGAAGCCCGGCACAGTCATGAGCCAGAACCCATTCTGGCGGCTCTCTTAGCAGAGCAGGCAGGGGCAGATGGTATTGTTTGTCACTTAAGAGGAGACAGGCGCCACATCAAAGAAAGGGACTTAAAGGTGCTAAGAGAAGTTGTCAAAACCAAGCTTAACTTAGAGATGGCTGCAACAGAAGAAATGAAGAAAATTGCTTTCTCGATAAAACCTGATATAGTCTCTTTGGTACCCGAGCGTGAAGAGGAATTGACTACAGAAGGGGGGCTGGATGTTCTGTCGAACGAGAAGCATCTGACTCCTTTTATCTGGGACATAAAAAAGGCAGGGATAAAAGTCAGTATTTTTGTCGATCCTGATCTAAAGCAAATCGAAGTCTGTCACAAGGTTGACGTAACTCTCATCGAACTTAATACTGGAAAATACGCAGATTTAAAACCAGGAAAGGAACGACAGGAAGCTCTTGCTGAGATTAAAAAGGCAGCTGAACGCAGCCATGAATTGGGCCTTGAAATTCACGCTGGCCATGGACTGGATTATAAAAATGTCCTCCCTGTTGCTGCTATCCCTGAAATTAAAGAACTTAGCATCGGCTTCTCCATCGTGGCTCGATCCGCTATGGTAGGAATAGAGAAGGCCGTTAAAGAAATGATAGCCCTCATCGAAAAATATTAAGGTAGGTCAACATGGACATCAAAATAAACCTTGATCGATTGAAAGGCGATATTGAATCTCTTGCCGAAATCGGCAGTGATCCGAATGGCGGAATAACCAGACCCTCTTTCAGCAAGGCTGATCTTGAAGCACAGGCCTGGCTCAAAGAGAAGATAAAAAGCGCCGGATTTTTCTTTCGTCAGGACGGAGCAGGCAACATATTTGGCCGGCTGGAAGGAAAAGGAAAAACAATAATGGCCGGCTCCCATATAGATTCTGTAATTAACGGCGGAAAATTTGACGGTCCGGTCGGAGTTCTGTCAGCTCTTGAATGCATGAGAAGAATTGAAGAAGAGGGTTTGTGCCTTTCGAAACCTCTGGAGGTTGCTTCTTTCACGGATGAGGAAGGAAACCTTGTGGGTGATTTCCTGGGTAGCCGCGCTTTCACAGGACAGCTAAATCAAGAAATTTTAGAAAAAGATCTCACCCAATTCGGTACTACTCTTCCAGAAATTTTAAAAAGCACTGAATTTTCCATCGAAAGCATCATGGAGGCTCACAAGAAGAGGCCGGATATAGAGGCTTTTCTTGAAATCCATATCGAACAGGGCATTGTGCTTGAGGCAGAAAACAAGTCCATAGGAATTGTGGACCACATTGCAGGAAAGCGTCACAAATCGTGTTCTTTTTTAGGAGAAGCAAGCCATTCGGGGACCACACCCCTTGAGCTTCGTCATGATGCTTTCCTGGGCTTAGCAGACTTTGCCCTCAAGAGTACCCAGCATGTGGCGACAAAACACTACGGAAGCATGGTGACAATAGGCAGAGTCAATGTGAGACCCGGAGCTTTCAGTGTTGTCCCTGGTCAAGTTGATTTTTCGCTTGATTTCAGGAGCACATCAAAGGAAACACTCGAGGAACTTGAAAAATCGTTCTCGGCTCTTGCTGAGGATATTGCCTCGACGCGAGGACTCAACTTCGCTTCAAAGATTGTGGATAAGACAGATCCTGTAAGCATTCCTTCGCGGATAATAGATATAATAAAGGAAGAATCCGAGAAGCTGGGGTACCCGTTCATGACACTTCCCAGCGGCGCAGGACACGATGCTCAGATTTTAGCAAGCGTTGCCGAACCTGGAATGATATTCATCCCCTGTCTGGACGGAATAAGCCACTCGCCGCAGGAGGTAATAAAATGGGAAGACTTAGAAAAAGGGGCAAACTTGCTCCTCCAGGTCATCCTGAGACTGGCAAGTTAATCTTTATCACAGATTACTCTGCAAGAAATAGAATCATCAATCATCGCAAGCTTACCTTGCATAGATGAGAATCAGTAGCCGCAGGCACAAAAACCAGGTTCCTATATTTCATTTTGGCATTATTGAAAGAGCGGCTGCACTTTCCACTGCCTCATTTATGAAAGTCCGACAAAGATATAACAATAAAAATGCAGTGCTTCTAATTGCATGAAAGAAAATCAGTTTAAATACATTAAAGAAGGTTCTTGGTAACGGTGAATTGAAAAAATAAGAAATTCAAGAAAAGGAGATATTAAACATGAAGATTGAAACATGTTTCGGAATTTTTCCTGAATCTTGCATGAAAGGCAATCAAGTCAAAGATAAGCATCGGAGCAGTCGATTACAGGCAGGTATAGTCACCTTCATAACACTGCAATTATTTCTGATAATGAATGCCAGCGCACAGGAGAAGCGCCCTCTTTCACCTGACCAGGCCATCAGAATTGTGAGGATTAGAGATGTGCTTATGACGCCCGATGGGGGAAAAGTCTTCTATTCCAGAACTCGCCTGGAATGGGATAAAAACAAATACAAAAAAACCTATTACATGATCCCATCAACGGGGGGAACTCCACAGCAGTTTATTGGAAAAGAAGGCGGGGAGGGCTTCCAATTCTCTCCCAACGGGAAATACCTTTCTTTTTTAAGGGAAATCGATAAAGATATGCAGCTTTTCCTTATACCCGTCACAGGTGGTGAAGCGCTCCAATACACCAAGCATAAGGGAGGAATTGAGGAATACAAATGGAGCAGAGACAGTAAACAGATATTTTTCGCCGCTAAGGACACCATGAGCGAGAAACAGCAAATGGAATGGGAAAAAGGCGCGGATGCCTATTATGTTGATGAGGGTCCGAACGGAAAACTTGCCGGACGATGGCGTAATCTTTGGGTGTTTGACATCGAATCTAAGAAAGAGATCAGTCTGACAAAGGAGAAATTTCTTCTACAAGACTTTGATGTCTCACCAGACGGTAAGTATGTTGCTCTCGCAGCACAACCAAATAACCGGCAAAATTATCCACACCTTTCAGAGCTGTATTTGTATGATCTTGATAAGAATAGTTTGAAACGTTTGACCTACAACAGGGCGCCGGAAGAAAACTTGAAGTGGTCTCCAGACGGCAAGGTTTTTCTCTATCGTTCTCCGGATGACAAAGAATTCGACCTGCACAATGGATTTTTCTGGATCATGAATCCGAAAACCGGGGAAAACTGGAAGCTAACCGCGCAAAATCGGGGAGAAGTCGACCATGTGGTTTGGATGCCGGACGGCAGAAGTTTGCTTTTTAATGAAGTACACGGCACGAATGTAAATCTCTACCGCCTTGACATAGAGAAAGATACGATGACGCCGCTTACAAACAAAACCGGTACTTTACGCGCCCTAGCTTTCTCGGAAGACCGCAAAAAGATGGTCTATTCATTTTCAGACTTCAACACCCCTGCGGATATTTATGTTTCTGATGTGGCGGCCAAAAACGAGATTCAGCTTACCTATGCCAACCCGTGGATCGATAAAGAGGTTCTACTTGGCAAAGGTGAGGTGCTGCGCTGGAAGAGCCCTGATGGAACGGAAATAGAAGGCATCTTCATCTTTCCCGTCGACTTCAAAAAGGGAGAAAAGGCTCCGTTGATGCTAGACATCCACGGAGGTCCCAGCGGCTATTTCGGAAACGATTTTGATACATTTTTCCAACTTTATTCAGGGCTTGGCTATGCCGTACTTGGACCGAATGTGCGCGGCAGCAGTGGCTACGGTGATGAAATCCTGCAAGGGCTCATGGGCGATGTCGGAGGCGGTGAGTTTGAAGACTTGATGTCCGGGGTCGATCATGTCATCGAGCTTGGCCATGTCAATCCTGAACGCATGGGAGTCCGCGGTTGGAGTTGGGGTGGCGTCAGTTGTGGATGGGTAGTAACCCATACGGACCGTTTCAAGGCCGCCTCCTGTGGCGCAGGAGTGTTTAGCTGGCAGGCCGAATCCGGTCCTGGATTTAATTTCGATGTCTCGCTGTGGTATATCGGCGGCAATGCATGGGAAAACCCGGAGGAGTGGCGTAACCATTCCGCTCTGACATATGTAAAAAACGTGGAAACGCCAACGCTTCTGCTTCATGGATCACGCGATATCACCAGCAGCACGAACCAGAGCATGGTCTTTTATACGGCTTTGCGTGATTTAAACGTTCCCACCCGGTTTATGAAGTTTCCACGCCAGGATCATGGCGTGCGTGAACCCCGCTTGAGACGTATTTTGATGATAGAAGAAATAAAATGGATGCAAAAACATATTTTTGGAAAAGAATGGGAACCGCCGGAAATGAAGCATGATTTTTCTCAGGAATAATTGCGGCCAAGGGATCTATTCACAGGCGGTCTCTTTTTATCCAAGATTGCCAGCAGTGACAATGCTCATTAAATGATTGCGCTTTTTAAGATGGAAGCGATTATGCCGAAGACATCAAAGAAAATTCTAGAAAAAGGGGCAAACCTGCTCCTCCAGGTCATCCTGAGACTGGCAACTTAATCTTAAGCACGCTTATTATTCCTCTAAATCATCCATCTTAGGGCGGAATCTCCGTGCTTCTTTTTTCTGGGATTGTTTCTTTTTCTCCTCTAGCATCTTGAGTTTTGCTCTTTTCGAGCGCTTTCTTTTCTGGCGGCGGATTTTTTCAATCCTTTTCTGCTCTTCGCTTTCTTTCCCTCGAATCATCCTTTCGATTTTATCTGTAAGAATCCTTCTAGCTATAAATCGGTTTATTGCTTGAGAGCGCTCCCTCTGACACTTCACCTCAATTTTGGTCGGGAGGTGCTTCAAATAGACACATGTAGAAGTTTTATTGACCTTCTGTCCCCCTTTTCCGCTGGAGCGGATAAACTTCTCCACAATATCTTTTTCGAATATGCCCAAACTCTCCATTCTCTGGCGAAGAGCACCTTCTTTTTCCTTACGTACGCTAAAAGTAACCATTTCTGAAATACAGCCTTTTCTTTCAATTTGAGTATAATACTTTTCCTTTATGAAAAAAAGGTAACCGAATCCATTTTATATACAAGATGTACATTCCGTTGACTGGTTAATTAAATTCTTATAAACTCGTACACTATATAATGTGGGCTTGATAAATCAAGCCCCTACAATAATCGGACTAAGTTCCTTAATCGGACTAAGTTCCTTAATTCCACGTAAGGAAAAACACCATGAGATACAAAAATACCATGAAATATGAAAATTATATAAGATATGAAAGAAAAATATTTTTCATCTACTTCTCTCTGATTCTGCTTCTTATTTTTTGTATCTTTCCCCTTTCGGCCCTCTCCTCAACAGAGCAAAAGCCTTTAACCGTGGCGGAGGCCAGTAATTTCACTGCAACCTCAAGATATGATGATGTCACAAGTTTCATAAAAGAACTCCAGCGCAAAAGTTCCCTCTTAAGAGTGGAAACTCTCTGTGTCAGCCCAGAAGGAAGAACAGTTCCCCTCCTTGTCATCGGAGAGCCTGTTCCGTCTTCCCCGCTGGCTCTTTCTGGTGATGGGAGAGCAGTAGTTTATATCCAAGCCAATATCCATGCTGGAGAAGTCGAAGGAAAAGAAGCCTCACTAATGCTTGCCAGAGACATCATCCTAAAAGAAAAACCTCCCTTTCTGGATAAATTGGTGATTCTCATCGCTCCTATCTTTAACGCTGATGGCAATGAAAAGATAAATCCGGCAAACAGACGCAACCAGGCGGGACCTGAAAAAGGAGTTGGTGTTCGTTACAACGGTCAAAACCTCGATTTAAACCGGGACGGGATAAAGCTAGAAAGCCCCGAGGTTCAAGGCCTGGTTCGCAATGTTTTGATGCGCTGGGATCCAGCCCTTCTTGTCGACTGTCATACTACCAACGGCTCCTACCATGAGGAGCCTGTCACTTATGTCTGGGGGCTCAATCCTAACGGAGATACTTCCCTTATCAAATACATGAGGGAAAAAATGATGCCCTCAATAAACAAGAACCTGAGGGAAAAATACAAGGTGCTCTCCATTCCCTACGGAAACTTTATGGACTTCAATAATCCAGAAAAAGGATGGCGTCCTTCTGGTCCTCAGCCGCGTTACCTCACCAATTACATCAGCTTGAGGAACCGTTTGGCCATCCTTAACGAGAATTATGCCTATGCTGATTACAAAACAAGGGTGATGGGTTGCTATTATTTTCTCCTTTCAATTCTGGAATACTGCTATGACCATAAGGATGGAATTGCTCAGCTCATCCACAGCGCAGATCGAAAAACAATCCAGAGAGGAATGAGGCCTTCTGCAGACGATACTTTCGCTGTTGAATACGATCTGAAGCCTCTTAAAGATAAAGTCACTATTCTCGGCTGGGAAATGGAAGTCATACCAAGGGAGAGCGGCTGGCCGCGGGTAAAGAAAAAAGACAAGAAAAAAACCTACAGAGTCCCTTATTTCTCTGACTTTGTTCCGAAAAGATCTGTACCTTTCCCCTATGCTTATCTTATTCCAAAGGTCAATCCGGAAATCACAGAAAAGCTTCTCCAGCACGGGCTAGCAGTGGAGAAGTTAAGAGAACCTGTTAGCTTGGAGGTGGAATCTTTCCGAATAAAAGAGATCAAGGGAGCCTCAAGACTCTTTCAGGGACACTACTTGAATTCAGTAAAAGGCGAATACCATTTGGAGAAAAAAGAGTTTCCAGAAGGGACTCTTTTTATAGCGACAGCCCAGCCCCTTGCCAATGTAGCGGCCTACCTTCTTGAGCCAGAAAGCGATGATGGACTGCTCGTCTGGAATTTCTTCGACCGTTATGTTGTCTCCCAGTGGCGCCGAGAGCTGCAGTCCTATCCTGTTTACAGACTTTTAAAGCCAGTTAACCTAGTTAAGGAAAGTATAGAATAATTAATCTTCAGAGATTGCCACGTCGCTATGCTCCTCGCAATGACAGTTTTGCCGATGAGATTGCCACGCTACGCCCGCAATGACAATTTTCCCAACAAGATTGATACGTTCCCCCTTGTCGCTCGCCATGACAAGATCTATGCTAACTCCAAAGTTTAATAATTATTTCTCTTTATTCTTGGAAGCAACCATGAATTTGCCGCAGTTTTCACAGACATAAATATCGTTGCTCCCCTCTATGGCTGAGCTCAATCCCGTAGCCACATTGATATTGCAGCCTTGACAAACACCTACATCCACCTCAGCCACAGCAAACCCGTATCTTTCCATGAGCCTGTCATACCTGGCCACCAGGGCTTCATCGAGCTCCTGGCGAATCAAATTAGCCTGCTCTTTGAGTTTTTTCCGTTGCTCCTTTTTTGCCCTTTTCTTTTTTTTCTCGATTTCTTGTAGCTTCATCAGAAGGCTGGCTCGGCTGATAATCGTATCCTCTTGAGGAAAGCTTAATGATATTTCTGAGAGAACTCCACGCAGCTCTGATTTATTCTTAGATCCAAAGACTCTCTGTCTGAATCGCGAGTACCTTAAGAATTTGGCCAGCCCAGCAAACAGATGATTAAAAAGGCCAGGAAGAGAAGGATTCCAGACAATCAGTATAATGAGATGGACTTTTTTGCCATCAATGGAATCAAAGCTAATCCCCCCTTTAGATTTCCCTACGGCAATAGCTATTTCCCCCTCAGTGTCCACACGGGCATGGGGAAGAGCGACATTGTGCCCGAGCCCAGTGGATTCCAGTCTTTCTCTATCAATAATCCGGGTCAAAACGAGCTTTTTATTTTCGACAAGCTTTTGTTTGACTAAAACATCAAGCAGTTCCTCTATAGCCTGAATTTTATCCTTGGCTTTAAGGTTGAAAATAATTTGAGAAGGCTGGAGAAAATCTGAAAAATGTGAACTTTTAAGCGAACCTTTCATCTATTCTATTCATATTCTAACATAAAAATCATCATCTCAAAAGATTTTATAAGATTAAAAAATAAAAATTTGCATTTGACGCCTTTGGCCTTGGAGTAGAAAAATAGGAGTTGCACAAAGAAACGGGAGAAATAGGGACTGCGCCAATTTTTAACCATTTTTATACTCAAAAATGTGGGCTTGATGAATCAAGCCCCTACAGAAGAATCAAACCCAAGAGAAATGGGGACAGGCCCCATTTTTACTTACAGAAGAATCATACCCCTAAAGAATATATTTAGCTTTTTTTAACGGAGGATGAATCCTTCCCGCAGAGGATCTTCCGGATTAATCAAAAATTCGTGGCGGCCCGTGATGTAAGCTGAGCCCTCCACCTCAGGGATGACTGCAGAGTAAGGGCCGAAGGTGGTGGTCTCGACAATCCGCCCGGTAAAGCGAGTCCCGATGATGCTCTCGATGACTACAGGCTGGTTTAGATCAAGTTCACCACGAGCACGAAGCAGGGCAAGCCGGCCACTGACACCAGTACCAGTAGGAGATCGATCTACCTCTCCCTCGGCAAAAATGCACACATTGCGGCTGTGTGCTCCTTGAGCCTGGGAAGGAGCAATGAAGATGGTTCCATAGAGGAAGTTTAAATCATCTTCAAAGGGGTGAACGACAGGCGAACTCTCCATCACTGCCTGTTTGATAGCTCTACCCTTTTCTATAAGAGCACGGTATGCCTCTGGCTTGCAGAGCAAGCCAACATCCTCAGCCTTTACGTAGGCATAAAACGCTCCGCCAAAGGCTATGTCATATTTAACTTTGCCCAGGCCCGGCACCTGAACAACCTTATCCATGCCAAAGACAAAAGAGGGGACATTTTGAAAAGAGACACTTTTAATCCGACCATTTTCCACTTTAGCCTTAGCCGTGACAAGTCCTGCAGGCGTATCAATCTTTACGGTGGATTCAGGCTCGCTCCTTGGTAGAATTCCAGTCTCCAGAGCAACTGTTGCCAGACCAATGATGCCGTGACCACACATACTACTATACCCTTCATTGTGCATGAACAGGACACCGAGGTCAGCGTCCGGAGTTACGGGAGGGGTCAGGAGGCAGCCGTACATATCAGCGTGGCCCCTGGGTTCCCACATAAGAGCTTTTCGAAGGTGATCCAGGTTTTCCTTTATGTAGCGGCGACGAACCAGGATAGATTCTCCTGGCACATCAGGAAAACCTCCGGTAATAATCCGCAATGGCTCGCCTTCTGTATGAACATCTATCGTGGTTATTTTCAGCCAATTATCAGGGGGTGACCAGTGATTTATTTTTTCCATTGTCATCCTCCTTTAGAAATGGAAAAAGGGGATACGCTGCTTAAATGAAAAAAGTAGCCTGTCCTCTTTTTCTTTATGTCCCCTTTTTCTTTATCAGAGGTTATAGTGCCGATAAGGCCAAAATCTATGCTCATTTACTCTTTTTTCATAACTGTAAGTAATAAAAATTGCCTTTTTTGTCAAAATTTATAACTGTATGTTATAAATATGATATATTATTGAATCTGAGGTTAAAAGGAAAAAAGATGAATGAGCTGAAAGAAAAGGCAAGAGCGCTTATTGATGAATTCAAGGGAAAAAACTATATCTACGGAATCGATTGTCTGGAGAGAATCGGTGAACTCTCAGTACCTTTTGGGAAAAAAGCTCTTTTAATCACAAATCTGCAAACGCGCGATCCTCACAGCTACCATAATATTTTCGAATCCCTGGTCGATTCTGGATTGGAAATTGCAGGGCCTTTTCCATCTGCTCAGCCAAACTCTCCGAAAGAAGACGTTTCGAGGATAAAAGAGGAAATTCTACGAGAGAAGCCTGACTTTGTGCTTGTCGCCTCAGGTGGCTCTGGAATCGATGCTACGAAAGCAGCTGTTGTCCTGGCAATATTAGATGGCGACATTGAAGATTACTTCGGTACAGGAAAAGTGACTGAAAAATTAGTTGCAGAAGGAAAGAAGCTTCTTCCCTGTATTGCCGTCCAGACTGCCTCAGGCTCTTCAGCCCACCTGACAAAATACTCCAACATAACTGATCTCAAGACAAACCAGAAAAAGCTTATTATTGATGAAGCTGTTATCCCTCCAAGGGCTCTTTTTGATTATAGTCTTACAAAATCCATGTCAACCTCATTAACCTTAGATGGCGCCTTTGATGGTCTGGCTCACTGCCTCGAAGTTTACTACGGCGCAAGTCCTGAATCATTTGAAAAAGCTCAGGAAATTGCGCTGACTGGGATCGAGCTTATTGTCTCTTCTATAGAAAAAGCTGCGGCCGAACCTTTTGATATAACAACCAGAGAAACCCTTGGCTTAGGAGCCGACCTCGGCGGTTATGCCGTCATGGTAGGAGGAACGAACGGCGCTCACCTCACAAGTTTTTCTTTGGTGGATATTCTCAGTCATGGTCGAGCCTGCGCTTTGCTTAATCCTTATTATACGGTCTTTTTTGCCTCTTCCATCCAGAAACAGCTCAAAAAGCTCGCTCATCTTTTTTCAAAATACAGCCTGATCGATGAATCTTCACTATCCTTTGATGGACAAAAATTGGGACTGGCAGTGGCCAAAGCCCTCATTGCCTTGAGCAAGCGCGTTGGCTATCCGACAACCCTTGGCAAAATCGAGGGAATGAGCAAGGCTCACATAGAAAGAGCACTCCAAGGAGCTAAAAATCCACAGCTTGAGACGAAACTCAATAACATGCCTGTTCCCATGACATCTGACATGGTTGACGAATACATGAAGCCCATCCTGGAAGCTGCGCTGAATGGAGATTTCGGTCTCATAAAAACACTTTAAGAAAAAGCGCAAAGCCAAGACGTAAAGCTTAAAATGATTCAAATAAAAAATTTATCGCTAAAGCAAACGCATCAAATAGAATGTCATTGCGAGCCCTGAAAGGGCGTGGCAATCTCTTAAGATGAATTGACGAGATCGCCACGTCGCTTCGCTCCTCGCGATGACACTGGAATAATTGCGTTTGTATTAGTTAGTTGTGAGCTACTGCAGCTGCGAACTGCGAGTTAATAGAGCAGCAAGACTCAAATAACATGGAGTAAGAAGTAAAGACGAAACGAAGAAAAATGAAAGAAGTCATCCTGAATTTAGGCCATAGTAATTTTCCGGTAAGAGTTCCTGACCACACTGATGTCATCCCCATGGGAAAAGCTCTACCTCTCTCTAACCCTGAGGAAAAAATCCGGAATTCCCTTGCAAATCCTCTAAACAGTCCCCCTCTCAGAACGCTGGTGAGCCAAAAACTTAAAGCTAATCCTAAAGCAAAGGCGGTTGTGGTTATTTCAGACAACACTCGCCCGGTTCCGTATAAGGGAGAATCAGGCATCCTTTTTCCTCTCGTTGACGAAATGATAAAATCAGGAATCCCACTTTCCCAGATTCTACTTCTTGTGGCTACAGGAATCCACCGGCCGATGGATGGCGAAGAACTCAGGGAAATGCTTGATTCGCGAATCTTCACGCTCGGCCTTCAAATAATCAATCATGACAGCAGGAAATCCAGTGATTTTGTCTCCGTAGGCAAGACAGAACTCGGCGGTGAAATTCTTCTTAATCGTTACTATGTGGAAAGCGATTTGAAAATTCTAACCGGTCTTGTCGAAAGCCACTTCATGGCCGGAGCTTCGGGAGGAAGAAAGTCCATCTGCCCTGGACTTCTTTCAGAATCCTCAACCTATGTCCTTCACAGCGGGCCTATTCTCTCTTCCCCAAAAGCAGCGGATTTAATCCTCGAAGGAAATCCTGTTCATGAAGAAGCGCTCAGAGTTGCAAGAATGGCTGGCTGCGATATGATAGTCAACGCCACTCTCGACTCAAACTACAGACTAACAGGAATCTTTGCGGGCCATATGGAGTCCGCCCATTTAGCAGCCGTTCGGGAACTCCGAACCTGGGCTGAAATCCCTGTCAAGAAAGAATACGACCTTGTGCTTAGTCATGCAGGCTTTGTAGGAGTCAATCACTACCAGGCAGCCAAAGGAGCCCTGACATGCATTCCGTTGATAAAGAAGGATGGGATCTGCGTTCTGGCTGCACAACACACAGATCCTGATCCCGTAGGGGGAGCCAACTACAAAAGAATGATCAGGCTTCTTGGAGAATTAGGTGAAAAAAAATTCATGGAGATGATACTTGATCCATCCTGGATTTTTGTCCCCGAGCAATGGGAAGCCCAGATGTGGACCCGGCTTTTCAAAAAAATTCCTCCTGAAGACCTCATCTACTGCTCTCTTGAAATTCCTAAAGGATCTTTTTCCTGGCTTCCAGGAACAGATGCCAGAACATTAGCCCCGAAAGCAAAAACCCTCCAGGAGCTGGTGGAAATGTCCTTTGCCTGGGCAGTGAAGAAGCTTCGCCTCCGCTTGGGCAGAGAGCCTCAAATCGCGTTCCTGCCAGATGGCCCTTACGGCATTCCTGTACTATAAAAAGGTTTAAATCGCCTTTCTCATCATCTGGAGCCTTCTGAAAAGGAAAAATAGCAAGAGGAAATTCATGCCGTTTAATTGGCTCTATCTACGAAAGTTTATCCTTATTGTTTTGGGCCTCATTCTCATGGTTTTGCTAGAGTGAGCTTTTATGAAAGCCGGCACATCAAGGTGCCTGTTGTCCTGAGCCGGCGTATGACTCAAAGAGAATTTACTATGAATAATATTGAACAAAAAATTAGCATAAAAAAAAAGGCAAAAATTGGGCCTGTTCCCTTTTTTTTGTTTGCAGACAATGTTTTCATCATGGATAATAAAGAAAAAAATAAAATAAAAAATGAAAAGGAGATAAAAAGTGAAACATAAAGGAATATTTTTCGTGGTTTCCATCCTTTTTTTATTCTTACTTTCGGTGCTTATCCCTTCGGGAAAAAAGAGCACTATGGAACAAGAAGATGATTCTTGGCTTGAATTCGATAACTGCACTTCTATCGTTGTCTCCAAAAAAGCCTCTGCTGATGGTTCAGTCATGACAACCCATTCCTGCGATGGAGGCTGGGAGTTCCAGCTCAACGTTGTCCCTGGAAAAAGTTCAAAGCAAGGCGAAATGCGTCCTGTCTACAAAGGAGGTGGACACGGGGCTGAGAACAGACAGGCTGTCATAGTCGGCGAAATCCCTGAAGTCAAGCAAACTTACAGCCGTTTCGATGTTGCCTACCCATTCATGAACGAAAAGCAACTTGGTATCGGAGAGACAACTTTTGAAGGGCGGATAGAGCTTTACAATCGAGAGGGAAAATTCGACATCATGGCTTTGCAAAGAATCGTCCTTGAACGGACTTCTACTGCGCGGGAAGCAATAAAAATGATAGGAGAGCTCGTTAAAAAGTATGGCTACGGTGACTTTGGAGAATGTCTGACTTTTATTGACACCAAAGAGGCCTGGCTCTTTGAGATCATGGGAGCTGGACCTTTAAGGATTGGAGCAGTCTGGGCAGCCAGAAGGATCCCGGAGGGTGAAGTCTCAGTGAGTGCCAACCGCAGCCGGATTGGTGAAATCAACATCAAGGATACTGATAATTTCATGGCATCTGAGAACATCTTCACCTTGGCAGAAGAAAGGGGATGGTATGACCCAAAGTCGAGCAAACCTTTTAAATTCTACGAAGCCTATGCGCCCAGCAATTCTATAGGCTGCAAAAGAAGGGAGTGGCGAGTTTTCAGCACACTTGCCCCAGGATTGAAACTTGATCCCTGGGCTGTAAGATATCCCTTCTCCATAAAGCCGGAGAAAAAAGTCACTGTCCAGACTCTGATGTCTCTCCACAGAGATTTCTACCAAGGGACAGAACATGACCTGAGTAAGGGCACGGCTGCAGGACCTTTTAATAATCCCAATCGTTTTTCCACACTAACTAGACCTCCCGAAGGCTATATGGGCTGGGAACGACCTATTTCCATCTTCCGCTGCTCTTACTGTATTGTCTTACAGGTCAGAGACTGGCTCCCTGATTGGATAGGAGGCCTTGCCTGGTTCGCGGAGGACGATCCGAAAACAAGCTGCTTTGTTCCTTTTTATGGCGGCGTCACCACAGTCCCTGAATCCTACCAGATCGGAAGAAGGGATGTGTTCGACAGAAAATCTGCCTGGTGGGCTTTTGACTTTGTTGCCAATTGGTCTAACCTAAAATATTCCTTCATGAGTGAAGATATCAATAAAGCTTACACAGATTTCGAGAATACTTTCTTCACCCTTCAAGCTTCTGTGGAAGCCCGGGCGGAAACCCTGTTCAAAGAAAATCCAGCAGCATGCCGGGAGTACCTGACGAAGTACTCCAATAAAACAGCCCAGCGAGTTGTCGATGATTGGTGGGATCTGGCCGATTACCTTATAGTTAAGTACAACGACGGCTACGTCAATCTTCCAGGAGAAAGAAAAGCAGCCGGCTACCCGAAGGAATGGCTGGATGCTGTGGGTTACGGCAAAACAAAGATAAAAAATAACTAGTGATCAGGAATCCCTTGCTTATTTATCCCAATCCCAGTTTATTCCGGAAAACCAAGACAAGTATGACAAGAAAAAAGTAGGCAGCTGCAAAAACAAGAAACGATGTTTCTCTTTTCCCGACTAGCTGATAAATCTTTCCCTTCCCTGGCTGAGGGAGGGGAATGGGATCCCACGAAAGCCCGTAGCGCTCGACAAGACCCTTGATGTAGAGGAGGTGAATAACCGGGATCTTGCGGGCAGCCATGGCAAAAAGAACTCCTCTTTTTTCGAGAGCAGGAAATTGTTTAATTTTAACGAGGCCTGGTCTCAATTTTAAAATCTTTGAATCCTCTCCCATATTTGCCCAGCTTCCCCCGATATTGATAAAGGCTCTGATTTTGTTCTCTCCTGCTTTTTCCTCATAGAGGCGTATTCTGGCCTCCACATTCCTCTTGAGGTCAGGCTCATGAAGAAAAAAAAATCCGCTTTCTCTTATCTCAGTTATCAGGGAGGAGCAACCCTCAGGGCCCATATCCTTACCTTCATCTCTTGTGCCTCCGAGAGAGAGGCCAATCGGTTTGGCGCCGAATATACCTGCGTCCAGGAGGCAGTTTTGCATGTCGAGCCAGTTAAAATCAGGATTGTTGGCGCCCCACTGAGAAGCTCCTAAAGAATTGATCACGATGGGCTTTAGATTCATGGCTTTTGCTGCTGAAAGAACAGCCACTATTAGGGAAGGAAAAGAGCTGGAAGCCCCAACGGCAATCGTATCTCCTATCTCTATTTTCGCTTCTTTTAGAAGGAATACAATGAGAGCGGCAAAATTGGGATTGGTGGTAGTTCTTTTAGCTTCGAGGTTCCCGATGGATGTGGTTATCCGAGAAAACTCCAGACCTATGAGTCCCGTCTGGTTTAGATCTATGTTTTCATCAATAACAGGGCCTTTTTCCCCACGGCATTCTCTTATAACATCCACAGCTTCGGCCATAATTTCAGAAGCTCTGATCATCTCTCCTTTGAGCTTATCCCCTTCCCTTGAAGGAAAAGACTTGGCCAGCACAAAAAACAGAATACTCAAAGCAAAAAGGACGAGAATTACTCCCTTATTTCTTCCAGTATCTTCTTTAGGGATATTTCTCTTTCGATTAAAAAAAAATTTTGTCATTACAAAATGATCCCCACAAGGCTAACAATAAAATAGGTGATGACAGCGACGATAAACATCGAGGCTAAGGTCGGAAGAATTTTCTGCTTCTCCAGGTTGTTGGCCAGGAGCCCGGGAATGATCCACCCGATGGCCCTGAGTCCTAAAGGATCGGCAAAAAAGCTGGGTGAGATAATAAACCAGATTTGAACCCAAAGTCCTCCAAGAAGAACAAGCATCACAAATCTTCTCTTCCCAAAAAGGATGAGAAAGCGCGACAAAACTCGATAAGCATAAAGGCTCAAGAGGGCGATGAGTATCGTGGCCAATACTCTTAGCGGCTCGTCAAGATAAAGAGCCACATAAGCAGGAACGATAATCCCGCCAGGATATATATCCATGATTTCTACGTAGATGACAGCAATGATAAGTCCGATAAAAAGCGTCTCAAAAATCATAGGGCTCTCCAATATTCTCCCAATACTCAACAAGCTCTTTCCCTGCACCTTCCATATTACCCATCCCGATCAATACAGCATCTGCATTCACTTTTTCAGCAATTTCTGCCATGATTTTCTGAGGGCCCCGGGGCTTAGAGACAAATAGCTCTGCTTTCCCAGGCAATTTCAGCTTGCTCTTCAGAGCATGGGCATGGTTTCCGATTAAGAAGAACTTTCGAATCTCAGGAAAAGCCTCTTCTTTTAGAGTTTTCAGCCACTGGAGAGTTCTATCTCCCCTGTCTCGCCTGAGATTGAGAAGTCCAATAATTTCTTTTCTGTTAAAAAACTTCTTTTCAAGAAGCCGGGACAAGGCAAGACGTGTAGATTCCGGGTCGTTGGCAGCAAAGCAACTGACAAGATGCCAGCATCGAGGGGGTGAACCTAAATCCACAGTCCAAGTCTTTAGGCTTCCAAAATCTGGTTGAGCTTTCATCATACCTTGAAGAGCAACTTTCTTATCTATTCCCAGGAACTCAGCCACAGCCAAAGACAGCCGAATATTTTCTTCCAGCTCAAAGGAAGGAAGATTATTCTTTGACTGCAGATATTCCGTAAAGGAACCTCCAGGAATCTGGATGATTGTGGAGCTCATTCTTTCTGCCACCTCTTTGAATACAGGAAAAAATTCCTCTTGTGGGATAAAGACCGAACCGCTTTCTGGAATGCTTGAGGCAAAACCACGAGCTACATCCTCTTTTGAAGTTCCCGTTTGAGCTAAATGGTCAAGACGGACATTAGTTATGACCAGAATATGAGGCTTAAACATCTGAACTGACTCGTAATAACCGCACTCAGGATGGATGCTCATCAATTCCAAAACAAGAGCTTGAGCTTGAATCTCTGCACCTTTTTTCAGGATATTCTTTCCTTCCAGAATAGAGGGGACACCTCTGCGTTTGATCTCTTTTTCTTCCCCAGCTGGAAAGATGATGACAGGTTTTGAGCCTGTAGTTCTGGCCAGCACGGTAAAACCTGCCTCTCTCAAGGAAGCGGCTATGAGTCTTGTGACGCTCGATTTTCCCCTTGTCCCGGTAACACAAATTCTGAGGGGAATTCTTTGCACGTCCTTATTAAGAATAAAACGCTCTGCAATAAAATATATAACGAGAAGGACAGCAAACAAACCCGTAACAATAAGTTCTCTAATGAACGATCTCCTTATATTATGAATAAAATACTTACAGTTTATTTCTATAATTCAAACGGTGGGCTTGATAAATCAAGCCCCTACAAAGAATCAAGCCCTTACAGTTTATTTCTATAATTCAAACGGTGGGCTTGATAAATCAAGCCCCTACAAAGAATCAAGCCCTTACAGTTTATTTCTATAATTCAAACGGTGGGCTTGATGAATCAAGCCCCTACAAAGAATCAAGCCCTTACAGTTTATTTCTATAATTCAAACGGTGGGCTTGATAAATCAAGCCCCTACAAAGAATCAAGCCCTTACAACATATTAAAAGGGCATATAAGGAACGACGCGGGAAGAGTCTCCTCTTGCCTTTCCTAACACTCTAAGAAGAGAGGAAGAATAAATGTTGGATCTATCCGTTCTATCATACTTTGCTTTGATAATCTCGGTAATCACCTTGAGCATCTGGTCTTTTCCAGCTTTTCCCCATAGGCACGGTTCGTTAACCATCATCAGATATTTTGTGCCAACGGCTTTTTTGAACTCATCCAGCTTATTAAAATAAGCAACAGGATCAACATCATTGGACCAAATAAGTCCAAATGCAGATTCTTTTTCTTTGATGAGTTCCATGACTTCTTTATCGGGTAAGCTTTTATCGAGAAATGCCAGAGGCCTTTTGGATTCTTTTAAAAGAAGCTTGGCTTGCGAACCATCAGCTCCTTTGACGAGGAGGAGAAGACCGCTGTTGTTCACTCCTTTTATAATGTTCTTTCCTTCCTCACTCAATCCCTGTTCACCGAAAAGAAATGATGGATCCTCGACAAAAGCGAAGTAGAGTCCTTGCTTAACCAAAACTTGAGCCCATCTCGGATCATCGCGAAAAGCATTGATTCCCTTCAGTCCTGCCATAATCGTTGTTTTTCCCTGGCGGCTGTCACGGGTGAGCCCGCTTGAAGAAGAATAATAGGAAAGACCCTTCGCTTTCTCTATCTTCTCTGATGCGGACAGAAATTTTTTCAGGATATCAATCCTGAGTCTCTCACCAGTAAGGCCTTCTTCTTCCTTCATGACTGCGAGCTGTAGATCCACATGGGAATCTTTCGCATCCTTATGATGTTCGACTACTTCACTTAGAAGAGAAAGTTCGAAATTAACGAGGGTTTGGTATTTCAAATAATAAGTCTCTCGCCGAAGCAGAGGGAAAAAGTCTCCAGATTCCGATGCCATTATTTTAACAGCAGCATGAACAAAATCGCCTGTTTTCTTCAACATCTCCGGTTCGATCAAATCACTATCATCCCGGCTATGGTGGTATTTGAGATACCCACTACTCATAGCGAAGAATCCGGGAACTCCTTTTTCTAAAAATGGAGTATGATCTGAGCCTCCAGGGCCTCCGCGCTTAGGCAGGACATAATCAAGTATCTCTTTAGGGAGTTTTTCCTTGAGAAGCTTCCAGAGTTGAGGACCATAGTAAACACCTTCAAAAGGTATCTTACCACTGCCATGACCCACCATGTCCAAGTTGATGTAAGCTACTGTCTTATTCATGGGGAAAGTAGAATCGTCCACATAATGTCTTGAGCCTAAAAGCCCTTGCTCTTCTCCAGCCCAGAGGCCAAAAACGACTGTTCTTTTAGGCTTGGCACGATTGAGCTTCATTATGCGGGCTATCTCCATAACGACCGCAGTTCCCGAAGCATTATCGTTGGCTCCGCTCATGATATCTCCCATCGGAGATATCCCCAAATGATCCATGTGACCGCCGATGACAACGTACTCATCTTTAAGGACTTTATCGCTACCAGTTATTTTTGCCAGAACATTCCTGGTCGGTCTTTTCTCATCAAAGATGGCATTGACAGACACAAAAGCTTTCACTCCTGTTTCTAAGGTTTTGGGGAGTTTGGATCTGCGCCCCATTGCCGGGATTGGGTAGCTGATTTCTGTACTCAGGTCTTTAAAAATGAAATCCATTACTTTCCTCTCAGCCGATAAAATCACAAAATCTGGTTTATATTGTTCCTTTTTTAACCTCACCCGAAAATAACGACTCGAGGTGGTAGAAAGTTTGAAAAAGATAACTCCTCTTGCTCCAAGCTTTTGGGCAGCTTCAATTCTTTTCTCCATCTTTGTCGCATCGCCCAGTTTTTTCTCGAGTCTTTGGGGAGTCTCGGTAGTAAAAATAACTATTTTCCCTTTCACATCGACCCCAGCATAATCATCGTGCTCCTTTTCCGGGGCATGAATTCCATAACCAACAAAGACAAGTTCAGCAGTAAAGTGCCCTGAACCTGAAAATCTCTGAACTCTCCAGTCTTCACCGTAATAAAAATCTCTCCTTGTTTTCTCTGCAATTATCTCCAGTTTTACTCCCTCTTTAATATTTCTGTGCTCGATAGTGAAATTCTGGAAGTAGGTGCCGTTATCCCCTGCTGGTTCTAAGCCCCACTCTTTAAACTTGGAAGCAATGTATTCCTCTCCAATTGCACCGCTTGGTTGCCCGCTCTTCCGTCCCCGCATGGAATCTGACGCCAAATCCTTTATGTAACTCCACGCAGCTTGGGCATCAAAAGAAACCTTTTTCACCTTGGCCGCAGTTGGAGAGAAAAGAAGTAAAGATGTCAGAAATAGACTCAGGAATATTCTCACTGAAAACCTCCTTCTAAAGAATTATTAAGGTATAATATTATAGCGGAATAAGGAAAGAAAAAGAAAACTGCTTTTCGCGTCATTTTAGTAATTGAAAAGGAAGCTTACTTTGAGCATTAAAGCACGATCCTGGATATATCCCTCAGAACCAAGCTTTCTTGTTTCGTTATAGATGAAATAGATGTTGGCGCCCGGTTTATAAATCCAACGGAAAAGAAAATTGTTTATCAATAAATTCTCATCATCATTCCACTGCAAATAAGCCTTGGCATATAGATCAGGAGTAAAAGAGTAGATAACCCGAGCAGCAACGATGTTTGTTGTAAATTTCCCGCCATCAACGGGTAAATCAAACTGGTTGCGGTCATAGATGAATTCCATGTTAAGATTTTTGTTTAATTTGAGGATGCCGCTTGTATTCACTCTGAATAGACGCCCATTATAGAACTGACCGAGATTCACTTCAGTTCGTAAAGCAATACTCTTACTTTTATCAGATTCAAACCAACCAATAAATTGATTGAATTTATGGGCTTCCGAGGGGATAAAAACATTCTCTTTAATCTCAAAACCATCAGTCAGATATTCGTAATTCTGCATATAAGCAAGCAACAAATTGCTTCCGTTCTGGAAGAGATTAAACATGCCTGTCAGTATATTCCTTGACTCAAGCTGACCTGAATGATTCTCGATATAGATAAAATTATTAAAGAAAAACATCTGGCGGATATTCAGTATATTGGGCCTGGGACCAATGCCTAAATTAGCTTTTATCTTTCGGATGTCTGTCCTGGGAACAAAACCAAGCTCTGAATTGAAATTTTCTCCTACATCTGCGTAAGAAACATCAGCCATGAAAAAATCACTTTCCCAGATAAAATCCAGGTTAGCTGCCCAGTCTTTCCCTTTCAGATCCGGCGTAAACGTCTTGCCGGCATAGCCTCCCATTTTAAGCGATTTGCCCAAGGCCAGGTTGAAGTCAAAAGCAGCTCCTCGGTTGTAGTAGGAACTGTCAAGAGAATCTTTGCTTAAAACCATAATGCCTACAGTCGATTTCTCTAGGAAATCTCTTTTAACTCGAATAACCGAGTAATTCGTCTTTTCAATATTCACCTGTTCATCATCTTCCTCATAAGAGGTGCTATCAGTCAAGACATTAAGAATTCCAAGGTCATAACTTCCGGTTTTCCCGGTAATTCTAACACCTCCGATTACAGGAATTTCCCTGCCATCTTCTGATAATCCAATTGTTCGGCTGAAAAAGAAAAGTGTCGAAGGAGGCTCATACGGGCGGTATCTTTCACCAACTCGAAAAATATCTGCTCCTTCAAGGAAAAATCCCCTTTTTTCTGGGAAGAAAAGGCTGAATCGAGTCATGTTGAACTGTTCCTGGTCAGCTTCTACTTGGGCAAAATCGGTATTAATTGTTATATCTGCTGTCAGGTTTGAAGTCAGCCGGTACTTGAGATCAAGACCTAAATCTACTGAGCGAGTTAAAGATGCTTCCTCCTCTTCCTGAATACTTCCGCCTATAAGATAAGGCGTGATCTGGATTCTTTTCCCTTGGTTCAGATTTTCCAATCCTTGGAGATGACCGCAATAAGATACCTTGTATTTTCCAGACCAGCCATAATCCCTGAGAATGGGTGACCAATAAATTTCTTCTCTCTTCCTAGCAATGTGGCGTCCAAAATTGATCCCCCAGGTCTGATTTTTGCCTTTTTTAAAGCGGAGAGTATAAAAAGGTATAGCTATTTCGGCTGTCCAGCCTCGCTCGGTTCTTTTTACTTTGGCTATCCATATCCCATCCCAATTCCAGTTTATATTACTTCCTTCATCCCTGATCAGGGCATCTCGCCGAGCCCCAAGAGGGTTTACGGCAAAATAAAATGCATTGCGGTGGTCATGGGATGCATCGATGAAGATTTCAAAATAATCATCATTCTGAAGCTCGCCGTCCCGCCTCATTTCGTTTGCCACAATTTTTTCTGGCTGGCTGTCAAAACAAACAACGCCAAAATAAAGATACTGGTCATCATAGAGGACTCTTATTTCGGTTGGTTCGGTGGCATAAGCTCCTTCATTCGGCTCTTTTTGAATAAAATTATTCACAAAGAGAGCGCTTCTCCATAAGGTTTCTTTGAGGTGTCCGTCCATGTTGATCGGGCGAGATATCTTCAGGGCTGTGATTTGTAAGGCTTCGGAATCAAGGCCGAATAGAAAAGGAGAAAAAAGGATAAACAAAGATACAACGAAAAAACATGAAATCCTTTCAATCTTAAGCTTCATGATCCGCGATCATCTGAATTATGCCTATAATTAATTTTCTGATTGACCAATATACATAAAATCAGGGGAATTTGCCACTTTATGTCCAAAATTAGAGAGAATATTCGTATTGTTTTCGGCAAAACGAGGCAAAGAAAAAGAAATTAAACCACAGCCAAAGACTCTTTTATTTGTTTCTTAAGTTTTCCTGGGCGACGGAAAGAATTTTTGCTGCATAAGTTTGACTGATTGTACCTATAGCTATCATGATGTGTTTTTTAAAATGTGAGATAAAAACAGGTTTCCTTTGAAATATTTTATGAATCCGCTTTTTTCACCCCGTCATCTAGCATTTTTCTATGACTTGAGAAGGGAATATCCGGAAGATTGCCTAATGGAAAAAACTCTGCTTCCAGGGAATCTGAACCTGGAGAAAGATTTCCACGGGCCTGGACCTCATATCCAATGATGAGCACATTCCTGTAAAGCATCGATTTTTGAGAGTAAACTCCCACCAATCTCACAATTTCTCCTTTAAGTCCGGTTTCTTCTCTAAGCTCCCTGAGGCAGGCCTTTTCCGGAGTCTCATCAATTTCAATAAATCCTGAAGGTAAAGCCCACTTTCCCTTGCCCGGCTCATGTCCCCTTTTAACCAGAAGAACCTCACCCTTATCATTCCTGACTAAAGCGGCAGAACTCGGTAAAGGATTCTCATAACATACCCATTGACACGCTGGGCAGGCCAGTCTTTTCTCTTCTTCTATCCTGCTCAACTTCAGTTTGGATCCACACTTAAGACAAAATTTAATCATTTTGCTCATCAAACCTTGATAATCTTTGCCTCAAAGGCCAAAGAGGGTAGAAAAACTCTATTTATCTTTATGATAATCTATTATTTCTAGTTTGAGCTTGCCTATAACTTCAGAGATAGCCTGGGCCATTTCCTTGAAAATATTCTCATTAAGAAGGCTTCGCCCTAATTTTATATGAGTGGCATCGGTGTAATATTCGCCGCTTTTGTTGTCCACAGCCAGCCATTTGGAATCCAGACTAATCCATCGACCCACAAAGACTTCAGGCCACATATGATAAGCAAATATACCTCGACCATACATAATTCCCACAGCTGCTCTCGCTGGAATCCCCACAGCTCGGCAGAGGGCAACAGTCAGCACGGTGTACTCTGAACAATCCCCTTCTCGATTTTTAATAATTTCTTTGGCGGTAGCAAAACCCACATAATAATTGGCAGTCATCTCCTTCTCAACCCATTCGGCTATCTTCTTCGAAGCCCTCCAAGAATTTCTCTCTTGACCAACAATCTCTTTAGCTACATTTTGAATTTCTGGGTCTTCAGCTTGGCAGAATGCGCTGGACTTTAAGAATCTGCGGAATTCTTTATCTTTAACTGGGAAAAGAATGGCCTCTTCTTCTTTGAATATCTGGGAGGAAGTCTGAATTATGACATAATCTTCTCCCACCTCTATAATCTTTTGACTTTCATCATCAAAAGGAAAATTCTTAATTTTATCCGTAGATATACCTCTGAGTTTAAATGTTACTCTTTGAATTTTTTGAGGATTTTCGAATGTGACATTGGGTTTTATGATGGTCGAAAAAGCAATATCGAAAGTCTCTTCTGAAACCTCAAGGGCTTTCTCTTTAGGCATGCGGATGGATGTTAAGGTTGTAAAGCTTGTTTTGTTTATACTCCTCCAGGAGTTTCCACTCTCGTCAATCCATTCGTCAACAGTGAGAGGAATAACATAAGTGGTTTCTCCCTTTGCATGCCACAGTCTCATCTTTTTCCCTAAGATTAAAACGTCTTCCTTGCCGATCACCTCAAAGCTAAAATCCACAAGAGAATAGGAAGTAAAGTCTAGTATTTTAAAATTGTACTTATTTCCGGGCTTCAAGCCCTCTTCTTCAATGATCTTTTCTACAGGGACTTCAAGGTAAAACTCCTCTTCATAAGGCAACTCTTTTATGATTTTGCCTCCTGATTTGAATAAAATTTTATCCGGGCCTATCTCAGCTCTCGTTACAGTCTCGCTCTCTGACATTTTTATCCTTATAATACATTCTAAGGGTTTTCCCTGTTCATCGTATATTGATTCCTGCACAGTAGCTATCTCAATAGAATTGCCACCCAAGCGAGCAACTTTCATCCATGATTCACTGAGGCTTTTTTTTAATTTTTTCCCGTTTATTATTAAAGGAAATTCCTTATTATGGCTATATCCAACCTTTATGCCACCCATATAGACTCCCATCCAGGACTCAGATATCTTTTCTTCTCCTGATTTCGAGGACTCTGAGGAAGAAAATACATTGCCTGATTTAGGAATAATTTTGGACGATTGAACCTCAGATTTAACCTTATTCCCTAAAAAAGGGAAAACTAGAAAAATCCATAAAAAGAAGAACATAAATAATTTTTGAATTTTCATCTTCATCAAGGCCTCTCCGCAGTTTTCTTACTTTTAATTCTAATTTAATTTTATGGAAGGAGTCAAAACTTGTTTTAGCTTAAGTTTTCTTTGAATTTAAAAGATGATCTATCGATCTATTAAGTGAATCTAAATCGAGGGGCTTTACAAAGAAATGAGAGATAGAGAGTCGGGATAATTCATCAATCTTAACCAGGTCTGGATAAGCAGAAATCAGGATGACATTTCCTCGGTAACCTAATTCTCTGAATTTGGCGATCATTTCCACACCGTCAAGATGAGGTAACTTTAAATCGGCAATGATTAGATCAATTTCAGCTCTTTTGAAACGCTGCAAAGCTTCTCCTGAATCCTTAGCTAGATAAACTCGATAATTCTTATTTAGAATCAGAAAAAAAGTCTTCCGGATGGACTCATCATCATCGACAATTATGATTTTCTTTTCGGACATTTTGTATATTTTCACCTCTCTTTGATTTCCGTTAGTCCTTAACGCAATTGAAGTAGCATATTTTGTGCCAATCTATATAATTTTGAATCTGAAACTGCAAAAGCAATTTTTATGGGGCAAATTTCGGGGAAAAAATTACCAGGATGTGATAGCTAAGAGAGACAGCTTTATATAACTATATAATTTTAAATAAGTTAAGAAGCATATATGTTTTCAAGTTGTTCTAGTTGTTAAGGACTGGTTCGGGGACAGACCTTAACACAAGGATGTCTGGAGAACAAAAGATGGAATATTTACTCACTCTGATGGCCAAGCCTGACCCCATAAATGAAAAAAATTTTACAGCAAGTAAAAAGCATTTACAATCTTAAATCGATTCCTTTGTCGGGAGGATTGATTGAAAGTCTAAATATTAGAGGTTGTCCCAAAGTGACGTGATATAATGAGGAGGAGTTGCAGGAGAATGTCGGAGCGCCATTGAAGATTTAGCCTTCCCGAATGGTTCTACGAGGGCACCCGACTATGTCGGGCGGCGAGTATGTCTGAGCGAAGCGAGTTACGCAGCCGCCGAGAAGAACGAAGAGGGAATGGCGTTGAAAATCTGAACTAGAGCGGAGACATTCTCCTGCACCTCAGAGTACCTTTTGACTTTCATCACGTCACTTTGGGACAAACTCAAATATCAAGTTTGTATTCTTTTATCTTTTTATCAAGGGTAGGACGGGTTATCTGTAAGATCTGGCTGGTTCTTGTCTTGTTACCTTTGGTTGCTTTCAAGACATGCTGGATGTAGTCCTTTTCAACCTCTTTTAAAGGAACAAGCTGCTTTGGATAGAGCTTCTTTTCTCCTATCTCAAGAGCCAAATTTTCATCAAGGATAACATCTCCCTTGGCCAGGATTACACCCCGAATTAAAGCATTTTCCAGCTCCCTGACATTCCCTGCCCAGGGAAGATTCATCATAGTTTTTACCACTTCAGGAGGGACTTTTCTCACATTTTTACGCAGGTCACGGTTTATTTTCTCTAGAAGATAAGCCACTAATTCCGGAATATCTTCCTTTCTAGTACGGAGTGGAGGCAACGTAATTTCAACTACTTTCAGACGATAGTAGAGGTCTTCTCTTAGCTTGCCTTTTTCAATCAGCTTTTTTAGATCCTGGTTCGTAGCTGCAATTATTCTTGCTTCTGTCTTCAGGATTTTCTCTCCTCCAACTTTCATGAAATCTCTTGTCTCGATTACCCTTAACAACTTTGACTGAAGGTTTGCTGAAATATCCCCGATCTCATCCAGAAACAAAGTCCCTTTGCCAGCTATCTCAAACTTTCCTTTGGTTTCACAAATAGCATCCGTAAAAGCGCCTTTGACATGGCCAAAGAGCTCACTTTCCAAGAGAGTATCCGTAATAGCTGAACAATTGATGACAATAAAGGGCTCCTCTCTATAGGGGCTGTTGTAATGAATAGCTTTGGCAACCAATTCTTTTCCTGTTCCACTTTCACCCTGGAGAAGAATGTTGGTTCGGGTGTTGGCTACCGAGCCTATTAATTTAAACACCTCTCTCATTTTGACAGAACGACCGATGATGTTGTCTATGGTGTATTCTTTCTGTTTCTCTTCAAGGAGGTAGCTGACCTTATCTTCCAGACTTCTTATCTGAAAAGCTTTATCAATGGTCAACTCCAGCTCAACATAATCAAGAGGCTTGACTAAATACTCGAAGGCTCCTAATTTTATAGCTTCTATCGTCGTTTTCATATCGTCGTAAGCAGTCATAATTATAATACTTGCGTTGGAATTCTTTTCTCTTATCCTGCCTAGAACTTCAAGGCCATCCACATCAGGAAGGCGAATATCCAGTATGACTAAATCAGGAATGTGTTCCTCATATTTTTGAATCCCTTCCTCTCCGTCTTCGGCCGCTAAAGCCTCAAATCCTTTCTTAGAGAGATAAGAGGAGAGAGTCTTTCTGATCAAAGGATCATCGTCAATGACTAGGACTGATTTCATCTTTCCTCCTTGGTAGGAATAAGAATTTCAAAAGAAGTACCTTGGGCTGCATTTTCTTTAACTCTTATGGTCCCTCTATGCTGTTCAATAATTTTTCTGGCTATAGGCAATCCAAGGCCAATTCCAGAAGCTTTCGTGGTGTAGAAAGGCTCAAAAATAGTCTCCCTGCTTTCTTCTGGAATTCCACAGCCATTATCAGATATAAATATTCTAATTTTACTTCCCTCTTGCTCCTTCAGAAGAGAGAGAGAAATATTTATTTTGCCCTTTTCTTCCACAGCCTCAAAGGCATTGCGAAGGATGTTTAAAAAAACTTGTTTCAATTTATCAGCATCCACCATAACTTGGGGTAATCCTTCCTTGTAATTTTTCTCAAGAACGACTTTTTTCAACTCCAGAGTGTCTGCTAATGTTTTTATAGACTCATCGAGTATTTGCTCGAAAGAAAAGCGAGCTAAATTCAGTTCTGAAACCCGAGTGAAATCCAGAAGCTCTTTGACGAATTTTTCCATCTGACCTATCCCCTCCTGGGATATGCTTAAATGTTCTTTTTCTGTCTCATCCAATCGATCACTTTGAACAAGCTTCTGGATGTTTAGCTTGACTGATGTTAGCGCATTCCTTATCTCATGAGCAATACCGGCAGATATACGGCCGATGGATGCCAGCTTTTCTGCCTGGATTAGCTTGTTGCTGGCGGTTTCCATTCTTTCCCTTGCCAGGAGAAGCTTGCGACTCATATCATTAAAACTCTGAGCTAAGTTTCCGATTTCATCCTGCGAGGTGATATCTATCTTCTGAGAAAAATCTTCTTTAGATATTTTAACTGTCCCCTCCACTAGTTTTTTCAACGGCCCTGTTATCCTTCTGGCTAATAATATCGCTCCAAAAACACCTATCAAAAGCCCTCCACAGCCGATAAAAATCAGCATCAGGCGGGTTTTCAGGATTTCTGCCCGCATCTCTTCCAAGGATTGACCGATTTTTATAGAACCCCATCTCTTAGGAGAACCTCGCACAAAAATCGGAACTTCAATTTCCAGAATCCTCAGAATCTGTGTTGATTTTTCATCAACAAACTTTTTCCTCTCAAAGAGATAGCTCTTTTCATCGACCTCCTCCCCCAGATCGCTGTAAAGATAAGTTTCTTTGTAGTCTTCTATAAAACTAGTGCCGACAAAAAGATTATTGTAGCGACCATATAAAACAACATAGATGAGATTTTCGTCTATCTGCTCTTCGATATTCTCTCTAACTCCTTCTTCATCCCATTGAATAAACGCTGGCAAATTCAGGTAAGCAATATTTTTAGCAATTAATACTCCCTTTTCTTTCTGCTCTTCAAAAATGGCCTTGACTTCTCGCTGCTCAATAACCAGGAGAATCGATACCAAAAGCACCATGATTAAAACTGTTACCCAAACCATGAATCTTGCCTGGAGGGACATACGTAATTTCACTTTTGCTCGCTTATTTATCTAACCATATTTTTCTGGCATCTAAATAATAAAATCCTAAAGAAGGAACCTCGACTCCCCTGACATAAGGCTGCATGGCAACCCTGTTCTGATGAGAAAAAAGAGGAAGAGCAGGAACATCAGAAATCAAAATTTGCTCAATCTGATGAAAAAGATTTATCCTTCTGGTCCAGCTTCGTTCAATCTCGGCTTCCTGAAGAAGCTTATCCAATTCAGGATTAACATAATTAAAAATATTAAAAATGGATTTTGAAAAAAAGAGAGGTCTGATGATATCTTCAGGATCAGGAAAGCTCATCTCTCTCCCTGTAAAAACAAGATAGGGTTTATTATAGCTCTTTATCTCTTTAAGCGATTTATAATAATTTAATCTTAATTTTATCCCCAGGGCATCAAGCTGCTTGCGGAGTGCTTTGTAAATTTTAAGCTTCATCTCTGTTCTTGGCAAATCAATAAGCAATGTAAGAGTAGGAAATTCTTCCTCGGTTGAAAAACCTGCATCTTGAAGCATCTGTTTTGCCTTCTCTAAGTCATAGCTTTCTTCGTCATCCCTTGGGAAAAATCCTGGGAGTCTTGATGGAATATAGTTATTTATCACTTGACGCGCGTACCTCATATCAAAAATATCTCGAGCAATTTCCCTTTTGTTGAGAGCAAGCAAGATGGCTTTGCGAGCGATCGCTCTATCAAGGGGAGGAATGTGGCAGCTCATTCCTAAGAATTTAGGGTGAAGTAAGCCATCCTGAAAAATCTGAAAACTGGGAGTAAGCAGCTTCTTGGACACGACTGGAATAGAATCTATTTCCTTGTTCAAGAAATGATCAAGAGTAAAAAGAGGACAGAATTCTACTGCTTCTAAATAGGCTCTCCCTACAAAATACTCTTCATTTCTTTTCAGCCGGACTCCAACAATATCCAATTGAGGCGTCCTTAACCAATAGTCAAACTTGAAAGGTCCAGTGCCTGACGGTTTAAAGAAAAATCTTCTTCCCTGGTCAATAACAAGGTCACGAGGCAGAATTTTACAAAAATGCATACTCATCAGATACAGAGCGGAGACAAAAGGCTTTGCCCAGTGAATCTCGAAGGTGTATTTATCTAAGACCTTAAATCCTGCAACATCATTTGTTTTTCCTTCTCTGAAATCTTTAGCTCCAACAACTCTTGCTAAGAAGAATTGATAGTAAGGGGAGTTAGTTTTTTTATTAAGCAGCCTTTCTAAGGAAAATTTCACATCTTCTGCTGAAAGCTCTCTTCCATGATGGAACTTGACTCCTATTCTTAAATAAAACGTATGTTTTTTTCCATCCGAAGAAATTTTCCAATACTCGGCCAGGCAAGGCACAATGCTCAAATTTTTATCAAGCCTGACTAAACCATCATAAATTTGTTCTGAGATAAAGATAGAGGACTCTTGTCTTGTCGGATCAAACTCCGCTTTAAAAGTATCGGTAAATGATTTCAGTCGAAAAACTCCGCCGTAGCGAGGTTTACTGACGCTTCTTTCTTGGAAACTTAACAAAGGAGTTATAAAGACCAACATGAGAACAAGGCACCAAGCTACATAGATATCTAATTTTTGGCCCATTTTCCTTTACTTAAATCATAAATTATCCTCAGGTTAATAGCAAATTAAAGGCAATTTTCGTGCCAATTTGAAAGGACGTTTATCCTCTTAAACAGGGGGAGTAGTGGGGAATCAAGAATGATTTTTTATCTTTTTTGTAAAATTATTTTACACATTATGTAAGGAATTAATTCAGTAGGATGGATTTGATAAATAGAATCACCGCAATATATATAAGGTGGGTTTGATGAATCAAACCCCTACAATTTCAATTTAATAAATCAAATCCCTACTAAATTTATAAGTGCCGGTTTGATGAATCAAACCCCTACGCTCCTTGCTACTTCAACGACTTTTCTGAAGACGCGCATGATGTTTGCGCCCCAGATCTTCTGGATATCTTCTTCTGAATAGCCCCGGCGGAGAAGTTCCATGGTAATATTAGGCAATTCGCTGACGTCATCACAGCCCTTAAGACTGCCTCCACCATCAAAATCCGTTCCAATACCAACATGATCTACTCCGATTAAGTTGACGACATAATCTATATGGTCGACAAGCTTTTGGACTGTGGTCTGTTCTGAAGGATATTTCTTATAGAGATTCCTATATTCATTTTCCATTTTCTCTCGCACGCTTTCGTCTCTCACATCACACCGAGAACCGTATTTCTCATCGAGTTTTGCCCGGGCTTTTTCTCTTTCTGGATTCGGTTTTGCTTTCTTTATAAAACTTGAGACAAAGCAAATCTGAATAACACCATTTTTTGAAGCTAAAGCTTTAAGCATTTCGTCAGAGAAATTTCTCGGATGGTCACAAAGGGAGCGCACACTGGAGTGAGAAGCTATCACCGGCGCTTTTGTCACCTCAAGCACATCAAAAAAGGATTTATCTGAAGCATGAGAAATATCCACCATGATTCCCAAACGGTTGCACTCTGCAACAACTTCCCTTCCGAAGTCGCTCAAGCCTTTATCCTCTGGATTGCTCTTCTCAGTAGAGGAATCGCAGATATCATTATCGCCAGAGTGACAGAGGGTAATGTAACGGATTCCTCTATCATAATATTCTTTTACGAGAGAAAGATCTTTGCCGATGAGATAGCCATTTTCTATCCCGATAAATGCGGCTCGTTTTCCTTCTTTTTCCAATCGATAAGCATCTTCAGGGGATGTCGCCAGCTCTACCAGATGAGGATAATCCTCGGCCATCTTATGGATTGCACCTATCAATAGATTGGCCCTTTCTCTTGCTCTGGCATATCCTTCAGGGGTTCTTTCCCCTTGGCAAACATAAGCTGCAAAAAATTCAGCATCCAAGCCTCCCTCAGCCATCCGGGGGAGGTCGATTTTTCCGCTTCCTCCCTGACCAGGCTCATGGCGTTCTCCGATATCCCATCCTTTCCTTAACATAAGGGAAGGAGTGTCGCTATGAGTGTCAACAGTAAGGACTCTATGGTGAATCTCTCTGGCCTCCGCCTTTAAAGCTTCTTCATCCTTCTCCGGAGCACAGGAGATCAGCCAAAAACCAGAAAAAGACAGAACCATGACAAATGATATAAATTTTATTCTCTTCATATTAACTCCTTGTTATACTCGTTTTATTCAAAGTCGCCTGTATTCAGGGTCTTTCAAAACTTGGCATCCTTCTGGAACTCTGAACTATCTTTTTCTGTTGCCTTTACTTTTTGGCCTGTTTCCATACTTCGATGAATTTGACAGCCTGTTCCACCATCCTACTCACAGTATTCTCTCCATGCTCTTTTGTAGCCTTTTTAGGATCACTCAAGGACCAAACACCGTTACTCGAAAGTTCATGGCTTGCCCCTCCTTTTTTTGTCGCTACAGGAACTCCAAATAGGGAATTCCAGACAATCATTAAATCAGGGTTTTTCCCGGCGAGCTCTTTGAGTTCTTGCATCCTGGGAGTAAAACGTATGTCAGGCTTTTCAGCCCTTTCCATCTTCACTAGTTCGGGCTTCAAGTAGAGCATGATAGAGGTCTCATCTATTCCTGCATGCCAATCAAAGAATTCTTCTTCCTCTTCCCCACTTTCTTGGATAGGGCTGCCATGGCCGATTGCTACGGCAATAGCTTCTGTTGTGTGATTGATTCTATGAATAATTTTTTGCTGAACAATATTATTTCCACCGTGATAGTTGAAGAACATGAACCGGCGGAATCCATACTTTATAAGCATCTCTGCGGTCTCGAAAAGAACCTGCTCCATGGTGTCAGGTTTCAGACTCAAGGATCCAGGAAATCCAGAGTGATATTCGCTGTACCCGGCCAAAAGAACCGGCGCTACTACTACTCCCGTGCGGGCGGAGATTAATTTTGACATACCCGTCGCCTCATAATAATCCGTTCCTAACGGTAAATGAGGACCATGCTGTTCAGTACTTCCAAGCGGAATAATAACCATGTCGCTTGTTTTCAAATAATCCCTGACATCTGTCCAGGTCATCTCCTGCAAAACAAGAGGTTTCACTTGTTCCTGGGCAAAGAGCAAAGTCCCGAAGAAAAAAATGATTGAGACAATAAATAAACGTTTCAGGTTGCTAAACGCCTTATTTCTGTTCATGCTTATCTCCTACATTGAAATCAATGCCAAAATATTTTGATGTCCTATTCTATTCATTCTCAGAATTTATCGCAATGATTAGTTAAAGTTGGGACGGCTGTAAAGATTGGCGAGAATGCACTCGCCAACGGCTTAAACTGCGCTTTGAACTTGAATCAGAACATCAAGCGTATACCGATTCTTGCCTGTCTGGGTCGAACGATTCCGTAGAGATCATGACCATCTGTTGAGGAATAATAATCTGGATCAGCTGGCAGCAGCCAATCATAATCTGTCCTCGTTCCCCAGGAGGTGATGGTGTCATCGTTGAACACGTTAAAAACATCCACCATCAAGCCCAAGCGGAATTTCTCGGCAAGCACGAATGTCTTTTCCAGCCTCAAATCAAGAATTTTGCGTATCGGATAATGATTGGAACCCCGCTTTTCTGTAAAGAAAGTCACATTGCCATGAGCAAGCCTGGAAGTCCGTATTTGTCGTGTCCAGGCATTACCTGTAATAGCCCGGAAATGGCCTGTCAGGTAAACTCCAAAAGGAAAGATATAAGTTCCCTGCACTTTGATCATATGAGTCGGGTCGTAGGTGGAATTGCCATCGGCGTTTATCCAGTAATTGGGACTTTCAACCGAGCCTCCCCAGCCTATATCGTCGGCGAATCCATTGTCCATTGTTCCGTATGCCTTAGAATAGACATACGAAGCCAGAAGCTGCCACTTGTTGGAAAAACGCTTGTTGAACATGAACTCAAAACCCCAGTACCTGCGGTAGGGTGTATTACTACCTATCCCTGGATCACCTTCCTTGAGATTTTTGATGAGGTATTGATGTTCATCAGGATTCGTTTGCTCATAGATCGTGTAGATCGTCGCAGGATTTTCAGGATCAGCAAGAACTACAGGGGACCATATCGCTACGTTGTCAATCGGGCCCATTAGGTTCTTCCAATCACGGTAAATGTAAGTTGCTGATATGGATGCATCTCTGAAAAGCTCCCTTTCAATACTGGCTGTAAACTGATTCATGTAAGGATGTTTGATATCAGGATCCAAGGAATAGAGATTCTCGGCCGTGAACCATTCATGCCATAGCCCATCGCCTGGAGGAGGTTCATAGTAGTAGCCAACATATTCAGAGTAAGCAGAAGCTGGGTTTAGACGGTCATGATAACTGGAAAGCATGGCTGCTGAATGTTATTTAAATTTAAGCGAGCCTGAGAAAGCGCTGCCTCTTCTTCAAAAATCTTTAAAGCTAGATCCCAATCAAGCGAGAATTAAGGAGCTTGAAGAGAAAACAAAAAAACGTCTGGAATTAGCTCCAGAACATGAAAAAGTAGACATAGCCAAACAATTGCTTGATTATTTAAAAAAATAGGAATGGAAAATAATGAACAAGAAACATTTTATACTTATCTTTTCAGGATATAAAAATCCCTCTTGCTCTTATCTTTTTTTACGAGCCTGAAATCAATAATCTTGTATTTTCTCTCAAATAGAGTCTTAAAAACCTGTCTTGTCTTCATCCTCCATTCAAGAGGGATACTCCTGACTTTGTCCTCAGCGACATCTGTCTCGCGGAGCATGCGGTAAAAATCAACAGGAATTTCAACCAAAAGGAATTCATGGTCTAGATCAAGGTTTAAGTCTTTGACCACTTCAAGCATTAGAATTCCATTCCGGCCTTTGACTTCCTCGGTGCCAGCCTCGAGCGCAATATACCCTGAGTCAATTAAGCGCTCTAGATCATATTCAGGCCTTTGAATATCTTTCTTGAGATCCCAGAAGATAATAAACCTATCGCAGGGAATATCTGCTCTATTCAGCAATCCAAAAAAGTCTTCATAAAAAGCATCCCTGTATTCGACCACATCCATCCCGAAGTGATGGATATTCCGGTAAGCATTGATTCCTGTTAAAGGATCAAAAGTATTGGTAATAGTATAAATCCCGAAAATATCCATCAACTTATCTTTCTGAAACTGCTTTATTAGAATCCCAAGACCATAAAGCTGAAAATCTTGCCTGATTCCTACATACTGAGAATAAAATAGGATATTATCAGGTTCTCTGAAGGCAATTTTTTTGTCCTTTATCCCGATAAACCCGTAAGAAAAACCGACAAGATGCTTTCTATCCTGCTTGAATACTCCGCTCTTGCTTTCCACATAAACGGCTATAAATAAGCAACTTCCATCATACAGAAAATTTGTGCACATCATGTTTCTAGCGCCAGGTAGACCATCCTCTGGATCGCCCCAAATTTCATTCCTTAACTCTTCATATTTCACGTAGTCGCGTGGGTGACCTGAGCTTTCCACTTTGAATAAAAAATTCTCCCCTTTGATCTTATAAATCTTTTCAAATTCTTTCATTTTTAATAAAGTCAGTTTAATAAAATCTTGGTTAAGATTACAATGATTTTATCCAAACGCTCTTCCCATTGCAAATTCCTTTTGGAGTAAGGTCTTATCATTGTAAAAAATGTAAAAAAAGGGGACAGGCTACTTTATCTGATAGAAATAGGATTATTTCTACTCAAAGAGATTTCTAACAGATAAAGCGCAGCAAAAGTAGCCTGTCCCCTTTTTTATGATCCTTTCTAGATTTGAATTCCGTTTTTTTTTAGTATATGGTAATTATCTTTGCTGGAAGATAACTGTCTAAAAAAACTCTATTCGACCTTAAAGGAGAGATAGAATGAAAACCTTTAAAAGAACAATGATCACGGTTTTTTCGCTCCTTATTCCCTTTCTTCTCCAGGCAGCAGAATTTCAGGTTAAAGTCATAAAAAGCAAGGATGATCTGCCTGAAAAATTTTGCAGCCACTGGGAAAAGGGAGACTTTCTTATTTTTGACGGAAAGAACCTGACCTTAATCGGTGGAGTCAAGAGGCCACTGAAAAATTCTTCCAACTATCCGGGATTCAATGCCATGGGCAGTATTATCAGTTTCGTCCCTGCCGGAAAAAAAATAGCGAGCAACTTGAATATCGGATCACCGTACATCAGGATAAAGAGAAAAAGAGAACATTTAATTTACACCTCGGTTAAACCCTTAAAAAAGACCACCCTAGATCAGGCTATTGCTTTCGAAGCCACTGTTCTTTACGAAGGGAAACAAGGAGAAAAAGCCCGGATCAGGACTCGCTATCATTTTTCCCCTCTTGAAGGAAGAATTGATGTAACTTCAACCATAACCAACACAGGAAAGAAAAAGTTCGAAGACCTGGACTATGAGCTCTATTTTAACGCATTTCACAGTTACTACTTCAGCCCTTTTGACAGAGAGAATTATCCTGGCTTAAGGTTCAGAGTTTACCAGAAAAAAGGACATTATTTAGGCTGGCTTAATATGAATCCTCTCACCGAGGAAGAAAAATCTGTTAAAGATGACGAGGAATCCCCTCCTATACCGGGAACATTAGCTCCCAAGGAAGTATTTGAAGTTCGCCACATCCTGCTGGTGGATACTCAACATGAGAATCTACTCCAGAAAATCTATAAAATTTTTAACGTTGAGACGGAAGAAGCGCTCATTCATTTTGAAGCTTTCAGTGGCGGCTCCATGGAAGTAATTGTCAAAGATGCTTCATCCTCTTCTACTTTTTTCCGCTCCTTTCTGGAAAATCCTTTTTCCATCAAAATTCCTCTTCCGAAGGGTGCCTATACGGCGAGAGGAAATTTCTTCCCGGCTGTCTGCGAAAAACTCCTTGTGGTTGGATTAGAAGATGAAAGCTCATGCGTTCTCAAAAATCCCGCGCAGGGGAAAGTGAAAGTAAAAATCATAAACAGCAAAGGAGACTTTGTGCCCGGGAAGGTTACTTTTATCGGTCTTTCCCTGACTAAAACTCCCTATTTTAAACCTGAAAACCCTGTAAAGAGCGGAAGACGATGGGAATCTTCCAAAAATTCATGTTTTCCTCAAAAAGAAGGGAAGGAAGTGAAATTACCCGTAGGAACCTATCTCGTCACCGCTTCAAGAGGACCGGAATATTCCCTGGACAAAAAAATAGTCGAAATATTGAAGAATGAGCAGCAAGAATTGTTCTTTCTTATAGATAGGGTGGTAGAGACTCCAAATCTCATCTCAATCGACCCTCATATGCACACCCATAATTCAGACGGAAGCCTGCGCATTCCTGAAAGGATAAAATCAGTTGTAGCTGAGGGAGTCGATGTGGCTGTGGCTACTGACCACAATTACATAACGGATTATTATCCAGTACTTCAGAAACTTGGTTTGAATAAATATTTAGCAGTAATAAAAGGGAGTGAGGTGACCGTCTCAGGCTTAATCCATTATAACACTTATGCCTTAACATACAGGCCGGAGGAGGAGGGCAACGGAGTAATCTACCCTGTTTCTGATGAAGCAACCCTCCTTTTTGAAAGGAGCCGGAAGAAAGATCCCAAAGCGATTTTCCAAGTGAATCATCCTAGATCCGGAACCTTAGGCTATTTCAATATGTATCTACTTGACCTTGAATCTGCAGCCTTTGCTCGAGAGAACTTTGACACATCTTTCGATTTGCTGGAAGTGATGAACGGTCCCGATTATTATTCCTCCAATTCTGTGGTTATCGAAGACTGGCTTCATCTTTTAAATAGAGGTTACTACTTCCCTCTCATCGGCTCTTCTGACTCCCATTCTATATATAAGGGAGAACCAGGTTACTCCCGAACATATGTTATGTATGAGGGAGAAGAGGGTGATAACCTGAATTGGAAAGCCCTTGCTCTTTCCTTAAAGAAAGGACGCTCCTTTACCAGCAACGGTCCCATAGTGGAATTTAAAGTTGACAACAGATATACTTCAGGCGATTCCTTTACATCCTCGGATGGAAAAGCTGAGATTTGGATAAAGGTTCAAAGCGCACCCTGGGTAGCAGTGGATGAAGTGAATTTGATTGTGAACGGAGAAAGAAAACTTACCTTCCCTGTCAAAACTGCAAAAGAGGAAATTCTGAAATTCACAACGCAAATCAGTTTGAAACTGGAGAGGGATTCCTACATTGCGGTAGAGGTTCTGGGCAAGAAGTCTCTCTACCCTGTTTTACAACAATATTCCAAAAAAGGACTCCTAAAGGATGCAATCCTCCCCTACGCCCTGACAAATCCGGTGTTTATTGATGTGGACGGAAATGGGAAGTTTGATCCTCCTCAACCAGGAAAAATCAAATTGCGCTCCGACATCCCAGAACCAAAAAAAATAATACAGCGTTAACACAACAACCCTCTGCTCAGTGGTAATGCATTTTTTCCCTCTACTCAATTGAATGAAAAACAATAATAATACTTCAGGTTCTCTCCCTGTAAAGCCCCGTGAAATACGTTCTAAAATCAGGACATTAATATTTGCTCTCCAGATTATAGTAGTTGCTGCTCTCCTTGTGGTCTGGCTTAGTTCCGAGTCTATTCAGAAGAGCAAAAATTTGTGGGTTCTCTTCATCTATAGTTTTCCTTCTCAATTTTTGATCCCTATCATTCCTCACGAACCTGTCCTCCTGTATTTTGGAAAATTTTATCCTCCTTTAACAGTTGCCCTGGTCGACATAGCTGGCACATTGCTGACTGAGGCCCTCAACTATTCTGTATTCAAGTATATAATCGATGCAAAGTTTTTCCAGAAAATGCGCCATACAAAATCTGCTACCAAAGTAGTTGGACTATTCAACAGAGCTCCTTTCGTTGCTCTTTTTGTGGCAGGATTCACACCCGTACCATTCTATCCTTTCCGCTTCTTAGTTGTCATGGCGCATTTTCTGGAAAAACTTTGCATCGATTATATACTTGAATACAGAATAGTTGAGGGCCTCAGTCAGCAATGTGCCAGCTATGTCGACCAGGGCAACTGTTAAAGGAGGATAAAATT
>DRHQ01000113.1 GCA_011049545.1 Candidatus Aminicenantota bacterium
CAGGACCCGATGAAGATCTCGTCGATCTTGTCACCTGAAACATCAGAAAGGAGTCTCACATCATCAGGGTCATTGGGGCAAGCCACGATCGGCTCCCTTATATTTGCAAGGTTTATCTCAAGAACGGCTGCATACTTAGCATTATCATCTCTTCTTAGAAGCGCTGGTTTTTCTAACCATTTCTGGCAGGCTTCTATCCTTCTCTGTAGAGTATTAGCATTCTGGTAACCATCCTTTATCATTCTTTTCATCAAAGCAATATTGCTTCTCATATACTTGCTAACGTTCTCGCTACTCAGGGCAACAGTCCCTCCTGCTGCAGAACGCTCAGCAGTGGCATTTGTCAGCTCAAATGCCTGCTCCACTTCCAGGTTGGGCAATCCTTCCATTTCAATAATTCGGCCGTTAAAAATATTTTTTTTACCCTCTTTAGCTACAGTCAACAGCCCTTCTTGGATGGCAAAATAGGGAATAGCATTTACCACATCTCTCAGGGTTATTCCGGGATTAAGCTCACCCTTGAATTTCACCAGGACTGAATCAGGCATATCCAGGGGCATAAAACCAAGAGCTCCTGCAAAAGCAACGAGGCCAGAGCCTGCTGGAAAGCTAAGCCCGATGGGGAAACGTGTGTGGGAATCACCAGCAGTTCCCAGCGTGTCAGGAACCAGGAAGCGATTCATCCAGGAATGGATAATACCATCACCGGGTCTAAGGGCTATGCCTTTTCGTTCCGTAATGAATTCGGTAAGCGATTTATGCATTTTGACATCTGCGGGCTTTGGGTAGGCGGCGGTATGACAGAAGGACTGCATGAACAAATCTGCCTGGAATTCCATACAGGCAAGTTCTTTCAATTCATCCGCAGTCATCGGGCCTGTAGTATCCTGAGAACCGACTGTCGTCATCTTCGCATCACAAGCAGCACCTGGGAGTATACCCTCTGAGCCACAGGCTTTCTCTACAATCTTTTGGGCCAGGGAATATCCCTGCCCTGGTTCTGGCGTAGGTCTCTCAGGGATTATGAAAAAATCTGCCTCGTCCTTTCCCAAGACTTGGCGTGCTTTGGCAGTTAACGACCGACCTATAATAAGGCTAAGACGTCCTCCGGTGCGGTATTCATCCTTGATTGTCGCCGGCTGATATTCAAACGAGGCCATGACTTCCCCGGCTTCGTTAGCGATGGTCTGAGATTTCGTATCGATGGAGAGGATGTCGCCAGTCTTCATCTTCGCCACATCACACACAAGAGGCAACCCCCCGGAATCTTCTACTGTATTGAAGAAAATTGGAGCGATCAGACTCCCGATTACAACTCCTTCTTTGTGCTTGTTCGGCACAAAAGGAATATCCTCTCCAATGTGCCACAACAGGGAATTGGTAGCGGACTTTCTTGAAGAGCCGGTACCCATAACATCAGCTACGAAAGCTACACGGTGCCCTTCGTTACGGAAATCTCTGATTGTATCAATCCCTCCCGGAAATCTCGCCTCTCCCATGGAGAGGGCATGAAAAGGGATGTCTGGCCTGTTCCAGGCATACTTTGCTGGGGATAAATCATCGGTATTAACCTCGCCATCAACCTTGAATACCTTGAGGGATAGCTTTTCTGGAAACTTCGGTCTGGAAAGGAACCAATCTCCATCCGCCCAGGATGTAAGAACCTCTTGTGCACAGCGGTTGCTTTTCGACATTTCAACAATCTTATCGAAAGCACTGTAAACCAGGATAATCTGCTTCAATGCTTTGGTGGACTCTCCAGCAAGTTCTTCATCTTTCAAAAAACCGAGCAAAGGCTCTATATTAAAACCTCCAAGCATCGTGCCCAGCAGAAAAACTGCCTCCGTTTTGGATAATAACGGAGAAGAGATCTCTCTTTCTGCAACCTTTGTCAACCAGGCTGCTTTAACCTTTGCCGAAGCATCGACTCCTGGTGAAACCCGATTTCTTAAGAGGTTCAAAAGAAGCTCTTCCTTACCCACGGGTGGATTTTCCAGCAGTTTACAAACTTCCTCGATCTCTTCAGGGCTTAAGGGCAAAGGAGGAACTCCCTGTTTTTGCCTTTCAGCTTCATGTTTGAAATATGATTCCAGCATTATCGCTTCTCCGTGTATATTTTGCCTTGATTAGTATACTGTATAAAATGTTTGTACTTATTTGTCAAAATCATTTTACCTGAATTATTCATAAAATATGCCGACGCTATATATTATTTTCAATGATATTAGCTCTTTAGGTAGGTTTTTCTCACAGCCGATTCACTCTTCCTTGCCTAAATTAATCGTCATGGTGGGCAACTTATAGGGTATATCAATATCAAGGTGTTATTAGAAAATCATGGACTTACTTTTTAATATAAAAAAGTAGCCTGTCCCCTTTTTATTGACGTCGGTTTCATGAGTTGATTTTCATCAAGAATAATTATAATATTCATTTTCCGTTTTTATTAATTCATATATTTTATAACAGGGAGGCTTAATTATGGATAATAGCGCAATTGAGAAAGCCAAAGATCACTTTGGCCAGATTATCGAGGATCAGCTGAGCCGTGTCGAGGCAATGAAAAAAGCGGCGGACTGGATCGATTATTCACAAGCGAAACCCATCATCGTTGGAGTCATAGGAGGAGATGGAATTGGTCCTGCTATCGCTAAAGAATCACGCCGTATTCTGGAATTCCTGCTCCAGGAGGAAATAGAAAAAGGGAAAGTTGAGATTCGGGATATAGAAGGATTGACTATAGAGAATCGAGCCAAACATAATAAAGCTATTCCTGATGATGTTCTGGATGAGATTAAAAAATGCCATGTTACACTTAAGGGCCCAACCACAACCCCTAGAAAAGGAGATCCCTGGCCTAATATTGAGAGTGCCAACGTTGCGATGCGGCGCTACTTGGACCTATTTGCCAATGTGAGACCTGTCAGTGTCCCCAAAGAAGGAATAAACTGGATATTTTTTCGAGAAAACACAGAAGGTGCTTATATCATGGGGAGCAGAGGAATCAACGTTACTGAAGATATAGCCATTGACTTTAAAGTTATCACATCTCAAGGAGCAGAGAGGATTATCCGTCTGGCTTTTGAACATGCCCATAAAAATAAAATTAATCGAGTCACGATCGTAACAAAAGCCAATGTGGTTAAAACCACTGATGGAAAATTCTTGGATATCGGTTATAAGATTGCCAAAGAATACCCAGAGATCGAATGCGATGATTGGTACATCGACATCATGACCGCCAAACTTGTGGACCCCAAGCGCAGAACCCAATTCAAAGTTGTCGTCCTCCCCAACCTTTATGGAGATATCCTTACTGACGAAGCTGCTGAATTCCAGGGAGGTGTTGGAACTGCGGGAAGTGCAAATATCGGAAAACGGTATTCCATGTTTGAAGCAATCCACGGTTCTGCCCCCCGTATGGTTAAAGAAGGGCGAGCTCAGTATGCAGATCCATGCAGCATGATTCGAGCTGCAGCCTTACTGATCAGCCATATAGGCTATCCTGAAAGAGGAAAAAACCTAGAAATGGCGCTGGATATTTGCGGCCAATATGAGAAGAAACTGGTTTTAACTGGCCGGGATACTGGATGTACTGGAGCAGAATATGCCAACTACCTCATGGAAACTCTTCAGAACCCTGGACTGAAAGATAAATGGGAAAGCTACGCAAAATAGCATTGAATAAAGCAGTTTATGCCTTTTTAGAAGTATAAAAAGGGCCTGTCTCCTTATAGTGTTATTTTCAAATTATATGAAAAAAGGAGCCTGCAGCCTTTTTGCTTGACTGCTATAAAAATTTGCATTATATTCAGATTTCAAATAAGCATGGTTTCTTTTCAAAACATCTAAAAGTTTTTCGCACCTGAAAAAAAAGCGGGTTAATCAATAAAGACAAAAAAGCTTAAAAGAAATAACTGGCTATAAATAATTTTTATTCATAATAATCAAAAATTAGAGGAGGTTTAATAATGAGGAAAAAAATAACAGTAATCGGAGCCGGACATGTTGGAGAAGTCACCGCATTCAAGATCGCTGAGAAGGAATTAGGAGATGTAGTGCTGCTTGATGTCGTAGAAGATATGCCCATCGGAAAGGGCTTGGATATGCGCGAAGGAGGACCTGTTGGAAAATACGACTCCGCTATCGTGGGCACAAACTCCTACGCAGACACTGCCGATTCCGATATTATTGTCATCACTGCGGGAAAGCCACGGAAGCCTGGAATGAGTAGGGATGAACTTCTTGAAGCAAATGTCAATATTATCAAGCCTGTAACCGAAGAAGTCGTCAAATTCTCTCCCAATGCTATGCTGCTGGTTGTCACCAATCCTCTCGACGCCATGGTTTACACAGCTTTTAAAGTCAGCAAATTCCCAAAAAACAGAGTCTTCGGGATGGCAGGAATTCTGGACACAACGCGATTCAGGGCCTTTATTTCAATGGAGCTCAATGTCTCGGTTGAGAACATTCAGGCTCTTGTTCTGGGAGGACACGGAGACACCATGGTTCCTATTGCCCGGTGCACAACAGTCGCTGGAATTCCTCTAACTCATTTCCTGCGGCCGGACAGGATTGAGGCTATTATCGACAGAACGAGAAAGGGAGGCGGTGAAATCGTCAAATACCTGAAAACAGGAAGCGCTTACTATGCACCCTCCCTGGCTGTAGCAGAAATGGTAGAATCCATCGTCAAAGACAAGAAAAAAATACTCCCCTGTGCAGCATATCTTGAAGGAGAATACGGAATCAATGACCTTTATTTTGGAGTACCCATCAAATTAGGTGCCGGTGGAGTTGAAGAAATCATACAGATAGAGCTTACCGACGAGGAGAAAGAAGCTATGAAAAACTCAGAGGCTGCTGTTCGTAACATAGTAAACCTGATTAAAATCTGAGGAGAATGGCTGAACACAGAATCGAAACCCCTGTCTCGGATGAAGACATCGCCAAACTACGGTCTGGAGACAAAATTTTCATCACCGGCTACCTTTATACAGGAAGAGACTCTGCTCATAAAAAACTAATTGAACTTGTCAAAGAAGGCAAACAATTGCCGATAGACGTTAAAGGGCAAATTATCTATTATGTTGGTCCTACACCTGCTCGTCCTGGAAATCCCATCGGTTCTGCAGGACCAACTACAAGCTACAGGATGGACTCCTATGCCCCAACTCTTCACTCTCTCGGTCTTAAAGGAACAATCGGAAAAGGATCCAGGAATGAAGAAGTCAAAGAATCCTTAAAGAAACACAAAGGTGTTTATCTTGCCGCAGTCGGTGGAGCTGGAGCTCTCATATCTAAAAGTATCGAAGAAGCTGAAGTCATTGCTTATCCAGAACTGGGGCCTGAAGCGATAAGAAGAATAAAAGTCAAAGATTTTCCATGTATTGTTATCAACGATATGTATGGTGGCGATCTTTATCAAGAGGGCAAAAAGAAATACCAGAAGGATTGAAGAAGAGACTTAAGAACAAACAGTAAGCTCATATTTCCTTTCTTCCTCCCGGGGGAAGAGTTCTAGGTTCAAAGAAAATATTATCACTTTATTCAAAAGACAATTGGAAAAACTAGGCATAAAGATCTTATAAAAGGATAAATACGATGAAAATTCATGAGTATCAAGCCAAACAAATTCTCAGCAAGTATGACGTTCAAATTCCCCGGGGAGAGGTGGCTGATAATCCTTCCAGAGCTCGCGAAATTGCAGATAAAATCGGCCCGAGGGTCGTGCTCAAAGCTCAGGTCCATGCGGGAGGAAGAGGCAAAGGAGGAGGCATCAAACTGGCAAAGAATCCTCAAGAAACAGAAAAAATTGCCAAGGAAATGATCGGGATGACCCTGGTCACTCCCCAAACCGGACCAAAAGGAAAACTAGTAAAAAGAATTCTTGTGGAAGAAGCACTTGATATTGCTCGAGAACTTTACATAGGAATTGTTATAGACAGAGCAAAGGAGACTCCTGTTGTCATGGCTTCTTCCGAAGGGGGAGTTGAGATAGAAAAAGTCGCTGCTGAAACACCAGAGCTTATCTTTAAAGAATATATCAACCCAGCCACCGGATTTCTTCCGTTTCAAGCTAGAAACCTAGCTTTTAAACTATGTCTCGAGGGAGACACCTTTAAACAAGGCGTTAAATTTCTCATTAGCCTTTATAAAGCATTCCGAGCCACAGATGCATCACTTGCAGAAATAAACCCCTTACTCATCACAGAACAGGGAAATGTCCTTGCTCTTGACGCCAAGATGAACTTCGATGACAATGCCCTTCTCCGTCACCCCGACATCAAAGAGATGAGGGATCTGGACGAGGAAGATCCTTTAGAAGTCGAAGCATCCTCTTTCAACTTAAACTACATAAAACTGGATGGAAACGTAGGCTGTATGGTGAACGGAGCAGGCCTGGCCATGGCAACCATGGATATCATAATGCACTCTGGAGGAATGCCTGCAAACTTCCTCGATGTTGGCGGTGGAGTATCAGAAGAAGCAGTCAAGAATGCCTTTAAAATTTTCGTCTCGGACAAGGATGTAAAAGCAGCCTTGGTCAATATTTTCGGAGGCATTGTTCGCTGCGATTTGGTGGCAAACGGTATTGTTAAAGCGGCCAAAGAATTCGGTCTCAAGGTGCCCATGGTGGTCCGACTCGAAGGAACCAACGTAGAGCTTGGAAAAAAGATCCTAAAAGAATCAGGGCTTTCTTTCTACTCCGCCGAGACGATGAAAGAAGCAGCTGAAAAAGTTGTTCCCCTTGCCAAACAATAAGAAAGGAGTGGAATATGAGCATAATCATCGATGAAAAGACACGAGTTGTGGTTCAGGGAATCACAGGAGGAGAAGGCACCTTCCATACTCAAAAAATGCAGGAGTACGGAACTACAGTAGTTGCTGGAGTCACCCCCGGAAAAGGAGGAACTACCCACCTCAATGTTCCTGTTTATAACTCAGTTGCTGATGCGGTTGAAAAGGAAGGAGCAGATGCCTCTGCAATTTTTGTCCCCGCCTTTTTTGCCTCTGATGCTATCATGGAAGCCGCAGATGCAGGGATTAAATGCATCGTCTGCATTACCGAAGGAATCCCGACCTTTGATATGATTAAAGCAAAATTATTCCTCAAGGAAAAAGATTGTTGCCTGATTGGACCAAACACTCCTGGGATCATCTCTCCCGGAAAGTGCAAAATCGGGATCATGCCAGGCCACATTCATACTCCTGGAACAATCGGCATTATTTCCCGCTCCGGCACACTAACTTACGAGGCTGTAGACCAGGTGACTAAGTTGGGATATGGCCAGTCGACTGCAGTGGGCATAGGGGGTGATCCCATTGTTGGCCTCCAATTCATAGATCTTCTGAAATTTTTCAAAGATGACAAGGATACAGAGGCAGTTATCCTGATCGGAGAGATAGGAGGAACTGCAGAAGAAGAAGCTGCTGAATACGTCAAGAAAGAATTTCCAAAGCCAGTCGTGAGCTTTATCGCCGGCCAGACCGCTCCCCCAGGAAGAAGGATGGGTCATGCAGGTGCTATCATCTCAGGCGGAAAAGGAACAGCTAAAGAAAAAATGAAAGCCTTAGAAGAAGCTGGAGTCCATGTAGCCAAAAGTCCGGCTGAGATCGGTCAAAAAGTTAAAAATGCACTAGAATAAAATATAACATTAAAGGAAGTTTATTATGAAAAATGCCATTAGGTTTTTCTTTCTCACAGTATTTATCCTAATCTTTTCTCTATCTTCCTCTATAACTGCCCAGCAGCAAGAGCCAGCCCCTGTTAAAGCTTCTCAAGTCAAAGGAAATATCTATGAAGTAGAGGGAGGAAGAGGCGCCAATGCTGGATTCTTCATCGGAGAAAACGAGGTTCTGGTCATAGATGCAAAAATGACCGAAGAATCGGCTAAACATATGATTGCTGAAATCAAAAAATTGACTTCCAATCCCATAAAGCATGTTATTCTAACCCACAGCGACGGCGATCATGTCAACGGCCTTGCCGGCTTCCCGGCAAATGTAATCATTGCCGCACATCATCAAACAGCAAAGGACATGGATAATGCTTTCAAAGATGCGAAGCTAAGATCCTACCTTCCTGGCTTTACGTTTTCAAAAAAAATGAAGATTCATTTTGGAGACAAGATAGTCAAGTTATTTCATTTTGGTCCTGCTCACACAAGCGGAGATGTCGTCGTCTATTTTCCCGACGAGAAAGTCGCTTTCATCGGAGACCTACTATTTCTGGGAAGAGATCCCCTGATCCACAGACATAAAAACGGAAACTCCTTCGGACTTGTCAAGACGCTAAAAAGTATCCTGAAACTTGGCGCCGACACATTTATCCACGGCCACGGCAGCATTGCCGGCCCCAGTGATCTGGAAGGCGTTATAAAATCTCTTGAAGAAAAACAGACAAAAATAAAGGCTCTTATCAAAGAAGGAAAATCCTTAGAAGAAATTAAGAATATTTTTAATATAGAGGACCGCCCGCCTCGCCCAGGCAGAAGCAGAAGGCCCGGTCTTGTAGAAACGATTTATCTCGAACTTACAGAGAAAAAATAGCTCTCCTGTTTATCTTTGCCAGTTCTTATAGGGGATGAGGGGTAGCGTTTTCTTTCCAACGAATCTGTAGAAAGGAAAGATATCGCCCGCCTCAGGTACCAACTTGAACTTCCAGTAGCGGATGAATCCGTACTGGGACTGGGGTTCAAGTAGGCAGGGAACTAAATTTGCCCCCAACTGAGCACAGCTTACGTAAAAATCACCTCGTTTTATGATCGTCTGGAGCTTTTTCTTTTCTACTTCAATCTTTTGAGGGGGAAGATAATCATCCCCTGCCGGCACAATCTCTTTAGTCCGGTAGGATTCGATCTCAAGATGGATGTCTTTACTGAACATTTCAACTTTTATGTCATGACCGAGAAGAGTTTCCACGACATCCAGATGCTTGGCGGGAATAATATAGCCTAAAGGACGTAGAACGCTTAGAGTTGGCTCCACATTAGGAAACCAGTTCGTAACAGCTTCTTTGACGACTTTCTGTTCTGAAGGATAGCGATAACGAGCCATATCATCTCGAGTAATAAGGTCACCTGCCTTTTTGTCGACTTTGAGAACTCCCCTTATCGAAACCTCACTCCGCTCAAATTTCTTTATGATCAACTCTGGTTCTTTCTCATCCCTGGCATATTGCATTCTCAAATGAACTAAATCATCTTCAGAAAATACTTTTGCCTTCACAAGGAGTTTTCTCCTAAGGTCATTCACTAAAGAGATAATTTCTTCTCCATGTCCAGCAATGCTTTCTGCAAAATATCTGATTCCGTAATACTGGTAGTTCGTTCTCTCTTTTAAGGTTTCAAGATCGTGACGCGAAGCTCCTTCCTGGATAAAAGACAGAGTTTCATAGATCCCTAAACTGTTGCGGCCATCGTTAAGGTCAGTTGTACTGTAGCGCTTCATCTCATCCCTGCCCTCCAGATCTTCTTGTCTGTATTGCACTCCAGCCGATGAGTCTATCCCCATAGCCTGGGTTATAAGGTACTCATGGTGGGTTATTCGTTTCTTCTCAAGCTTTTTCCAGACTTCAGCTAATATCTTTGATCGGGAAAACTCTTGTAGACTCTGATGGATGTTTACGTTGGAAACACAGCCGATGGATACACGATAGAAATCATCACCCTTTTCATGAACATCCATCGTCACTTCGGGCATCCAGGTTCTGAAAACATGATGGATGGCTTCGACTTCTGGTGCCTCGAGCTTGACATGATCCCTGTTCAGGTCCAAATTCTGTTCGTTTCTGCGCTGGTCAAACCAGTTTCCGTATGGATTTGCCTGAGGGATGATCAGGAAATTAACCTTCTTCACCAGAGCTTTAAGCTTGCCTGTTGCCAGGTCTCTGATTAGCCACAAAGCAGCTTCTTTGGCAGATTGTTCATTTCCATGCTTGGCTGCAACAAGCAGAAAAGTTGGTTTCTTCCGGTTTAGCTTATGGGGAGAATCAGCTCCCTCTTCACTTATGATGCACAGGTAGAGGTCTTTTAAAGGGTAATTTTCTGTCTCTCTTGTCTGGCCGATTATCTGGACTTTCATCTCTTCTGAAAGATGACTCACGCGGCTCAAAAATTCCGTTATTTTTTCATATTGGCTGTATTGAGTGTAGTTTGTTTCTTCGGCAGGGGTCTTGACAGTTTCCGCCCCTGAAATGAAAGAAGAAAAGAAAAGGAAAAAAGCTAAAAGAAATATAGTCTTAGGTTTTCTGGGTTTCATATGCTCCTCCTGTGTTAATAGGTCTAATCTATTAATAAATCTTATCTTTCAGATTTTCTCTACGCTCTGTGATGAAATAAAATTCATTTCTACTCTACTGCAGTCAATTTATCAACTTCCCTTTTCTTTCTTCTCAGGAGGTTGAAACTTCAATAAAACTTCTAGCTGTTGAGCATTTCTGAGAAGACAGAATTTTACTTCATCTTCCCAGTTGAATTCGGCTAAATAGATTCTAAGCTCATTTATGTCATAGAAACTCTTTCCATCGACTGAAAGAACGACATCTCCTTTCTCGAAATTTGCATTTTTAGAAATTCCATCTATTGGTTTACGTTCAATCACCAAATTATCCAGCCTGTCAAATTTCTTAAAACTCAATCCGATGGAAGGAAAAATAGGCATCTTTTCTTCATTAATGCCCCAAACGTAATCTGCAAGACTTCTGGCTACTTTAATGCTCTTTTTCCCTTCAGGGATAACAACACATATAACTGTTTTAAGGGGGAGACGATTTTTTTCGTAGGCTCGGCGGTTTATCCCCAAATTATAAAGAAGATGACCTGAGCCGACCAGAACAACCATCTTTCGCCCCTCTCTCCCTCGGGACTGGAGAGCATTGAAAGCCATGACCTCATCCCAGGCAGATTGAGCCCGGTAAAGACCCTCGAATACCATGTCTAGATCTCCATTTTTCATCTGATGAGGGAATTCCATTGACTCAAAAATCGTTCGAATAAGGATCCTGTGTTCTTCATGAGAGACGTCGGGCTTAGGAACGGCTATTTTTTCATCTTCCGAGAGTTTATCCCAACCTTTCATCCTGATTTTCCTGATGATTGATCTCGGAGCATTCAGGGCATATAGGGGAATCTTATTGTTTTTAGCAAGATTAAATATCTTTTCATAAAAGCCAAAGTTGAAATTCCAATTGACATACCATCGAGATTCTCGAATGAACTCGTCCTGGGAAAGAATAGCCATGCTCCATTTATTTAAAGCTTCCTGGAAACTGACAGGAAACATCTCCAAACCAATGGATAAATTTCTATCTTGCTCGTATAATGCCTGAATTATCTTTGATTGAATATCGTGCATTGGCAGGCTGTTGTGAGTTTCTCCTACATAAATGAATTCACTTTCTTTCATCTCCTTGATCATTTTTTGAAAAGAAATATGGCTTCCTTCGCGTGCTGAATAAATTTTTCCTGCTGAAACGTTAATTGTTTTATCTTTGAGCTTTTTGTCCCCGATCTTGAGAAGCAGGATTTTATCCTCTTTTTCCTGTCCGTAGAGAATGGAAAACGTTAAAAGAAAAATCGAAATTGCCGTGATTTTTTTAATGGTCATTCTTTCTCTCACTTTATATTTTTTTATGTATCATATCTCCGATTTTTTGTTGATGTCAATTTACTTATGCGTTTGTTTACATTCCAGCGTCTTGAATTTATACTAACGGAAGCAAAATCTTTTTATGAAATATCAAAGCACAGAACCAAAAAAGAACAGGGTCAAATACTTTGGTCTTTTGAAAGCCATGGACCACCTGGGAGCAGTGTTTGGTGTTTTTTCTGTTAGCAAAGGAGGAAGGGAAATAAGGATTATTATTGATTACTAAATTAGCGATTTAATTGGATAATAACTTTTAAGGAATCTTTTGGATTAGCTGCCAGTTGAAATCCTTTGGCTATTTCAGTTAGAGGGAATTCATGAGTGATAAGACCAGGAACATTGATTTTTTTATCCTTAATAAGCTTTAATGATTTTTTAAGGTCATCAGGAGCTGCTCCGTATGATGTTGTTACTGTAATTTCGTTCCTCCAAAAATCAACTACCGGAACTTCAATATTTTTGTTTGGAATGGCAAAAAAGAGTATTATTCCTTTTCTATCTATAAATTTAAATGCTTGCTGAGCAGCCTGGATAGCACCAGTACAAACTATTATTCTTTCTGCCTTAAGGTTAAAATCTTCTCTCGCATGTATCACTTCATCTGCGCCAAACTCTTTTGCTTTTTTTAGCCTATAGTCATCAACATCCGTGGCAACAACTCTTGCTCCTCTTAATTTCGCCAATTGTATATTCGATAATCCAGATACTCCGCTACCTAATATCAGAACAGTATGGTTCTTTTTTACATTAATCACTTTTTGGCCTCTTATACAACAAGCCAGAGGCTCAACCATGGTGCCCTCTTCATAACTAATATCTTCAGGCAGAAGAAAAGTCCCATGCTCAACATTTATTCTTGGCACTCTAATAAATTCGCTGAAGCCGCCAGGGTCATAATTTCCTTCATGTAATACCTCACAAGCAGTATGGTTCCCTTCTAAACAATATTTGCATTCATAACAGGGTACATGATGGGTCACAAAGACACGCTGGCCCGCTTTAAATTTTTTCACTCCCTCTCCAACTTCGACAATATCTCCAGTTGCCTCATGGCCAAGGACGCGAGGAGCCTTCTTTATTCTGTACCATTCCATTACATCTGTGCCGCATATGCTTGAAGCTTTAATCTTTACTAGAATCTCGCCTTCTTTAATTTTTGGTTTTGGCATTTCCTGGATTCTTATATCTTTGTTGTTATAGTAGACAGCTACTTTCATGAATTCGCCAAATATTTAATTGTTTTGTTCTCATGCATATTGTGTGGGTAAGACATTTCTTGAGATAAAGAAGAAAATACCCGGGGATGGTTAAGCGACCATTGAAGATTTAGCCTTCGGAATTCGCTCATCAAGGGAATCCGACGGAGTCGGGCGGCGAGTATGTCTGAGCGGAGCGAGTTACGCAGCCGCCGAGAAGAGCGAATGGAGAATGGCGTTAAAAATCTGAAGGGGAGCGAAGCCGTCCCCGAATATTTTCTGATCATGACTCACACAAAATGAAAGAGAAACAATTATTTCTTCTTGTATATTCCAAACGCCTGATCAACAGTATTATTTTTATGGACAATGGCTCTGACTGCCTTAATCATACCAACTGGATTATCTGACTGGAATATGTTTCTGCCCATGTCCACACCAGTTGCTCCATCTTTCACCGCGTCATGAGCCATCTTCAAAGCAGCCTTCTCTTCAATCTTTTTGCCACCAGCGATAACTACAGGAACATTTCCGCATGCCTCAACAACCTCTCTAAAATTCTTGCAATAATAAGTTTTTACCATATGCGCGCCAATCTCAACACAAATCCTGCTGGCTAAACTCAAATACTTTGAATCTCTGACCATATCTTTCCCGACTGCTGTCACGGCTAGAACTGGAATGCCGTAATCTTCTCCTTCGTTGATAATCTTGGACAGGTTTTCTATTGATTGTTTTTCATATTCTCCGCCGACAAAGACAGAACAAGTAATTGCTGAAGCATTTATCCTTACTGCATCTTTAATTGATGTTGTGATTATCTCGTTTGAAAGCTCTTTCAAAATACTCTGACCACCAGATACTCTTAAAACAATAGGTTTCTCAATCTCTTGAGGAATCCAGTTTCTTAGAGCGCCTCTCGTAATCATTAATGCATCTGCGTAGGGTAATAATGGAATAACTGTTTTGCCTAGGTTTCTTAAACCGGTGGTCGGGCCTTGAAAATAACCATGATCAACAGCCAGCATGACACAGTGCCCTGTTTTTGGATTAATTATTTTTGATAATCTGTTTTGCATTCCCCAGTTCATTTTTACACCCCCTGGACGGTATCAAAAGATTAAAGGCTTGCTTTGAAAACTCATAAAAATGGTTTCGTTTATTTATTCTTCTTCCTCTTCTGGTTTAATGCGGCCTTCTTTGATGGCCTCTTTTATGACTTTCTGATGAAGGTGGATTGGAACTTCTTCGTAATGAGAAAATTCCATGATAAAGGATCCCCTGCCCCCAGTGATTGATGTGAGGGTAGGTTCAAAATCCAACATTTCGGCCATGGGAACCTGGGCTTTTATAATGCGCAAATTTCCCCTCTGTTCCATACCCTGAACCTTTCCTCTTCGCCCGTTAAGGTTCCCCATGATGTCTCCCATGTAGGCTTCGGGCGTGTAGACTTCAATATTCATGAGAGGCTCAAGCAGTGTTGACTTTGCTTCTTTCATCCCTTTTTTAAAAGCCATGGAGGCAGCAACCTTGAAGGCGATATCGGAAGAGTCAACATCATGGTAAGTTCCATCATACAGGATTACCTTAAAACCAATAACGGGATAACCAGCTATTACACCTTTTTTTCGCGCTTCTTGAATTCCTTTCTCGATAGAAGGAATGTAGTTTTTAGGAATAGACCCTCCGAATATTTTATCCACAAATTCAAAATCATTTCCTTTGGGAAGAGGCTCCATTTTTATCCTAACGTCTCCATACTGCCCGCGGCCTCCTGTCTGCTTCTTATACTTACCCTGAACATCCGATTTTCCCTTGATGGTTTCCTTGTAAGGTATTTTAGGAGGCTTTAGCTCGACATCTACATTATATCTCTTTTTTAATCGATTGATAATGATCTCCACATGGAGCTGGCCATTCCCAGAAATGATTAATTCGTTTGTTTGGGACTCCCTTTCAATTCTTACGGTAGGGTCCTCTTCTGTAATCCGGTGAATTGCCTGGGAAATTCTATCCTCATCTGCCCGGGTTTTGGGTTCAATGGCAAAGGAAATAGACGGCTCGGGAAATCCGATAGGAGAAAATTCAACAGAACTCCCCTTGGCACAAAGCGTATCTCCTGTTGAAGTTTCCTTTAATTTAGCTGTGGCTACAATATCACCAGCTTTAGCCTGCCCTGCTGGTATCTGTTCCTTTCCTTGAAGGAAAAAAAGACCTCCCAGCTTTTCAGCCCCATCCTTACTGGAATTCATTACAGTTGAATCCGGATTTACTCTTCCGGAGAAAACTCTCAATAAGGAAATTCTTCCGGTGTAGGGATCGGAAATTGTTTTAAAAACCAGAGCAGAGAAAGGCTGGTCAAGAGAAAGTTTAATAGTTCCCTTCTCTCCTTCTATTTCTCCTCTTTCAAGAGGAGAAGGCAAGAAATTCACAATTCCGTCAAGGATAGGTTGAGTTCCTATGTTTAAGAGGGCAGACGCAATAAAGATGGGAAATACCTGCCTGTTGACTATACTTTTCCTAAGGCCCTCAATGAGCTCCTCGGGAGAAAGCTCTCCTTTTTCAAAATATTTTTCCATCAATTGCTCATCGTTTTCGGCAACCATCTCTGTCAGCTCTTCAATTTTTTTGTCAGCTTCTTCTTTTAAGTCTGAAGGAATCTCTTCTTCTTTGAACTTCCCGCTTTCATTCTTTTCAAAAATGTAAGCCTTTTTGCTGATTAAATCCACAACTCCAGTAAACTTATCCTCTTCTCCAATTGGGAGCTGAATTGGTACAGCTTGGCGACCGAAAGCTTGATGGATGGATTCTACAGTTCGCTTATAGTTGGAGTTTTCTCTGTCTAATTTATTTATGATAAAGATTCGAGGGAGGTCAAACTCTTTGAGCATTTCCCACACTTTTTCTGTTCCGACCTCGATACCTGCCACTCCACAGATCACAACCGCTCCTGAATCCACTGCTCGCAAGCTCGCTCTTGTATCCCAGAGGAAATTAGTATAACCGGGACAATCCACAATATTAACCTTGTGGCCATTCCACTCTAAAAAACAGGGAGCCGAATTGATGGAAATATTCCTTTCTATTTCATCTGGATCATAATCAGTCACGGTATTGCCTTTCTCAACTTTTGTAAATCTGGTTGTTACCTTCGAATTAAACAAGAAGGCGGATGTCAGTGAGGTTTTCCCTGAAGATCCATGACCGATGATTGCAATATTCCTGATTTTATCTGCAGTATAATCTTTCATTTTGGAGCCTCCCAAGAAATACTAGATTCGATTCGTAATAATTTATATTTTCGGCTTCTTTTGAAAAATGACAACGGGTATAATACAACAAAAATCCCCTTCTTCTCAAGATAAAAAAAAGTAATAAAAGGGGACAGCTCTTTATACTCGGTAATTAAGCTACACTTTCTGTGAAGATATATAAAGTAATAGTGTCATTACAAGCGACCAAAGGGAGTGTGGCAATCTTATAAAAAGGTTGGGATTGCCGCGCTTCGCCCGCAATGACATCAAAAAGTGTTACCGAATTATTGAGCTAGTACACCTGTCCCTTTTACAAATATAACGGTGGGCTTGATAAATCAAGCCCAGCAACTAAAAAGTAGCCTGTCCCCTTTTTTCCTTTTTTTCTTCCAGCTTGTCTAAAAAACTTTTTAAATCTTGCGGCAAGGGAGAAGAAAATTCCACCTTCTCTTTTGTTTCAGGGTGGATAAACGAAAGACAAGAGGCATGAAGGAAAAGGCGTGGAAAGCCTGGCTTTGACTTTCGACGCCCATAAAGCGTATCACCTGCTAAAGGATGGCCAGAGGCAGCCATGTGGACTCTTATCTGATGAGTCCTTCCTGTGAGGGGTTTTATTTCCAGGAGCGAAAATTTTTCATATTCTTTCTGGACAGAGTAGCAAGTCTCGGCCTCCCTTGGTTTTTTGGTTTTCACCGAAATCCTCTCTCCATGCTTTACATGGCGTCCTATAGGCCAACTTATTTTTCCTTTTTTTTCAGGCATTCTTCCCCATATAAGCCCCAGATAGGTCTTTTCTACTTCCCTCTTTCTGAATTGCTGCTGAAGCAGCTCATAAGCTTTTAGGTTTCTGGCAACAACCATCAATCCTGATGTGTCCTTATCCAAACGATGGACAATTCCTGGCCTCTCTTCTGGGCCAACTTCCTTGAGATCCGGAAAACGGTAAAGTAAAGCATTGATAAGAGTATGATCCCTTATCCCTGCTCCAGGGTGAACGATCATCCCTGAATGTTTATCAATAATTGCTATATGTTCATCGCTGTAAAGCACATCTATAGGGATGTTTTCGGATTGAATCTCTTGAGGCTTCTCAAGTTCATATTCTATCTCAACCTTCTCATCCGATTTCAACTTATAGCTTGACTTTCTGGCAATCCCGTCTACCATGACCCCCCTCTCCTCGATGAATCTTTGAACCTGAGATCGTGTCAGTTCATTGATTCTCTCGGATAAGAAAACATCCAGCCTCTGATTTAATCCGGACAAGGCAGCAGTCAGGAATTCTCTTTTAGGCACTTTTCCTTTTTCTCAGGATGAGAAGCAGAATCACTCCGGCAATCAAACCCAAAATGCAAAAAAGCTGGGGAAGAGAAAGGCTGAGATAGGGAGAGGGATTGCGGAAGAGGAAGGCTTTGTCAGGATGATCACCCCGATAAAATTCAACAATATACCTTATTATGGAATAATTTATGATATAGAAGGAAAAAACCTGTCCATCAAATTTTTTCTTCTTCAGGATAATAAACAAAACAAAAAAGTTCAGGAAATTCAAAGCAGACTCATAAAGCTGAGTTGGATGAAGAGGAATTCCGAGGGGAACTCCTGTTAAGTCGCTGGCATATTTATTGTTAAAAATCACTCCCCAGGGTAGAGATGATTCCGTTCCATAACAGCATCCTGCGCTGAAACAGCCAATTCGGCCAAATCCATGCCCCAAAGCTAAAGCTGGCGCGAAAATATCAGTTGTTTTCCAGGTGGGAATTTTATGTCTCCGAAAATACCAGAGAGCAAAAATAATCCCAAAAGTGAGTCCGCCCTGAAAAACACCTCCTGAACGCGCCAAGCTTAGAAGCTCCCGCCAGTAACGCATATAATAGGAGAAATTTCCGACAAGAAGAATAAGTTTGGCCCCAATTAAAGAAACAATGATTGTGTAGAAAGCCATATCTATGATTTTCGAGCTGGGAAGGTTCTGTTTTTTAGACTGGACGAAAAGAAACAACAGGCCACAAGCAACTCCCACTGCCATCATAAGCCCATAGGTATGAATGGTTATCGGACCTAACTTTAAGATTATGGGGAACATTTTAGCCCTTTTCTAAAGAAGAATATAAAAATAATAAAAAAAGCACCAATAGTTATACTGGCATCAGAAATGTTAAAGGATGGCCAGTGCCATTTTTTTACATAGAAATCCAGGAAATCTATCACATATCCCCTGAAGATTCTATCTATCAAATTACCTAAAGCCCCTGCCAGGATAAGAGATAGCGAAATTAGCATAAGCCTTTCTGAAGTCGGAGTCTTGAAAAAATAAAAGACAACAAAAACCAAAGCTGCCAAGGAGGCCAGCGTTAATATTACGTAGAGAAACTGGCTTCCAGATTGGGAAAAAAAACCAAAGATTGCTCCGCGGTTTCTTATATGAGTGAGATTAAAAAAACCGGGAATAATGCTTTTACTGTTCAAAAAAGGTATCTTTTGGGCTACGATCGCCTTAGTTAGCTGGTCAGCAGTAAGCAAGATGAGAATGAATAAAAAATAGAATATTCTGCGGTTCATGAATTTATCGTCTTCACCACTTCCTCGCAACGCTTACAGAAGTGGGGATATTCAGAGCTTTTTCCCACATATGGAGAAAAATTCCAGCATCTCTGGCATTTTGACCCAGGAGCCTTTGATACCTCTGCCTCTAACTCTTCGCCAGATTGCGATTGAAGTTCCACTGCCGAAACAATAAAAAGTGAGGGCAACTCCTTTTTGTACTTTTTCAAAAACTCCTGTTGAGAAGAGGGAACTCTTAGGACTACGCTTGCCTCCAGCGAATTCCCGATGCGCTCTACTTTTCTTGCTATCTCAAGCTCTTTAAGAACTTGCTCTCTAACGAGTAACAGACTCTCACCTTCTTCAAACAAAGCATCATCTAGCCATTTCTCCTTGAATGCCGGAAATTCCTCTAAATGAATGGACTCCTCTTTTCCCTTAAAGGCAGGCATAATTCCCCATACCTCTTCTGTTGTAAAAGGTAAAATCGGAGCCATCAACGCCAGCGTGGATTTAAGCAGATTAAAGAGAGCTGTTTGAGCTGATCTTCGAAGCAGTGATTTTTCACCGGAACAATAGAGTCTATCCTTGAGTACATCCAAGTAAAAAGAACTCAACTCTACAGTGAAGAAATTGTAAATAGTATGAAAGATAATGTGATACTCATAATTCTCGTAGGCTTTAAGGATCTTTTTCCCTGTCCTGAAACATTTTTCCAGAATCCATCTATCTAAAAACTCCATCTCTTGAGGAGTAACACTCTCTTCGTTTGGAGAAAAGTCATTAATATTCGCCAGGATAAATCTCCACGTATTTCTGATCTTGCGGTAAGCTTCAACAAGCCTCTGCAAGGTCTCCTGTCCGAAACGCGCATCTTCTTTGTAATTGAGCATCGCTACCCAAAGCCTAAGGATTTCGGCTCCATTTCGAGAAATGATTTCTTCAGGGTCGATGAAATTTCCAAGGGATTTAGACATTCCCTTTCCGTGCTCATCCAGGACAAAGCCATGGGTTATGACGGACTTGTAGGGAGAAGCCTTTTTTGCCGCAATTCCCACGAAAAGCGAGCTGTTGAACCAACCTCTGTATTGGTCATGACCCTCCACATAGACGTCAGCTGGCCAGGGTAGATCGGCCCTTCTTCCTAAAACATTATGGCTTGATCCAGATTCAAACCAAACATCAAGGATGTTTTCTTCTTTATTGAATTTTTTTGAACCGCATTGAGGACATTTTGAATTTGGAGGAAGAAGCTCTTCTGCTTTCTTTACGAACCAGGAGTCAGATCCATTTTCCGAAAAGATGTCTGCAATTCTGAGAGTTATTTTTTCGTCAGCAAGGATGTGCCCACAATCATTGCAGTAAAATGCCGGAATGGGAATACCCCAGGACCGCTGCCGGGAAATACACCAGTCTGGTCGAGCTTTCACCATGTTAGCGATTCTCTCTTCTCCCCAGGGGGGAATCCAGCGAACCTTCTTTATCTCCTTCATCGCCTTTTCCCTCAAATTATTTTTATCCATGGAAATGAACCACTGTGCCGTTGCTCGAAAAATCACAGGATTCTTGCACCGCCAGCAATGGGGATAGGAATGGACAATCTCTTCTTCTTTCAAAAGAGTGCCGTCTCTCTTCATATCCTCAGTAATAGATTTATTGGCTTCAAAGACATTCAACTCCCCGTATTTTTCGACCTGGGGAATAAACTTTCCTTCGCTATCCACAGGAGTATAGATATCAAGACCATAAGCTATTCCTGTCAGATAGTCTTCATGACCATGGCCGGGAGCAGTATGAACACAGCCTGTACCCTGGTCAAGAGTTACATAATCAGCCAAAACAAAATCAGACTCTCTATCAATAAAGGGATGACGAGCTTTTAAACCCTCCATATCTTTCCCGAGAAAAGTCACAAGAATTTTAGTCTTTTTGAATCCCAACTCTTCAGCAAGAACAGGGATCAACCGTTTGGCCGCAATATAAGTTTCTCCGTCGGCCTGGAAAGCAGCATATTCATATTTCGGATGAAAAGCTATGGCCAGATTTGCGGGCAAGGTCCAGGGAGTCGTGGTCCAGATTATAACAAAGATTTTTTTCGTCTTTAACGCAGGGAATTTTTTGGAAAGATCTGAAATCATGGGAAATTTTACATAGATAGAAGGAGACTTACGGTCTTCATATTCTATTTCAGCTTCAGCTAGTGCTGTCTGGCACTGGGGACACCAATGAACAGGTCTCTTTCCTTTGTAAACATCCCCTGAAGCAAAAAAGGCAGCCAGATAACGAATGACTTCCCCTTCATACTCGGGGTTCATGGTTAGATAAGGCTTTTCCCATTCTCCAAAAACTCCTAACCTTTTGAATTGGGCTCTCTGGATATCAACGTATTTAAGTGCATACTTTTTACATTCTTCCCTAATTTTTATGATAGAAAGTTCTCTCTTCTTTTTTCCTAAGAGTTGGTCTACTTTTATCTCGATTGGAAGACCGTGGCAATCCCACCCTGGTAAATAAGGAGCTCTGAAACCCTGCATGGTTTTTGTCTTGACGATGAAATCCTTTAAAATCTTGTTCATCGTAGTTCCCAGATGAATACTCCCGTTGGCATAGGGGGGGCCATCATGCAGAACAAACGAAGGACTCTTCTCTCTCTTCTTCTGAATTTTCTGATAAAGATCCATTTCCTCCCATTTTTTAATAAGCTCAGGCTCTTTTTGCGAGAGCTTTGCCTTCATAGAAAAAGACGTCTTCGGGAGGTTTAAAGTATCTTTTACCTTTTCACCGTCTGCCATGATTTTCTCCAGCTCGCATCTTTTTAATTTCCTATTATAAAATAAGTCATTTTATTCCTCTACACTAAAAAGTCAATCCATGGATTAATATTATAAGCATTACAGAAAAACAAAGTTAATCCAGTAAATAGTGGGATCCCAGGCTGACCGGGTTACCTAAGGCTGCATAAGTGATCAACAGAGCAACTTGGATTCCGTGTTTCAATCCCACCACTTTCGCATCCAACCTTACTTCTTTGTAAAACTTCTCGATCCTGTGGCGGAGATAATCCAGGTCAGCTCTTGCCCTCTCCAGACGCTTTTCCGTCCGAATGATCCCCGCATAATTCCACATGGTTGACCGGATGGATATCCAATCCTGATTGATCAAAGCCAGGTCAACCTCCTCCCCTTTTTCAGGATAATACCATTCGTGGATATCTGAGGATTTATAAGACACCGCAGGGTTAAAATGGGAGGCTATATATTTGGAAGCCCTCGTTCCCCATACCAGGCCTTCTAAAAGTGAGGTTGAGGCTAAACGGTTTGCACCATGGACGCCAGTACAAGAAACCTCCCCCACAGCAAAAAGACTTTTGAGCGAACTTCTTCCCCATTCGTCAACAAGAATCCCGCCGCAGCAATAATGGGCAGCAGGAACAACGGGGATGGCTTCCTTTGTTATGTCTATTCCATATTTTAAGCATGTCCTGTAGATATTGGGAAACCTTTTTTTAATATCAACTTTCGCATAAGAAGCCAAATCCAAGTAAACATAACTTGAATTACTGTTTGTCATTTCCTCATAGATAGCCCTTGCCACCTCATCCCGTGGAGCCAGCTCTCTCTCCCTGTTGTATTTCTCCATAAAGGTCTGGCCCTCTTTGGTCTTTAACCGGGCACCTTCTCCTCTCACCGTCTCTGAAATCAAAAAACCATCTGCATCCCGATGAAAAAGCGAGGTCGGATGAAACTGGATGTATTCCATATTGACGAGTCTGGCTCCTGCTTTGTAAGCCATAGCATAGCCATCTCCGATGGCTCCCATGGGGTTGGAAGTATAAAGATAGACGGTTCCACAGCCGCCAGTCGCCAGAATCGTGTTATGGGCAAAAATCGTGTTAACCCTGCTGCTTTTGTTGTCTAAAACATAAGCTCCTATGCACTGTGGTTCTTTATAATAAAATGTGGGATTCTTAGAATGATGGGGCACGGTCAACAAATCCACAGCAGTATACTCTGGGAGAAGCGTTACATTGGAGTACTTCTTTAAAGCTCGGATAAATCTTTCCTCGATTGTCTTACCTGTCGTATCCTTTATATGAAGAATCCGCCTCCGGGAGTGCCCGGCTTCCTGCGCATAATCTAAAGAATCCGGAGAACTCCTGGCAAAAGGAATCTTAAGCTCTTTAATCAAGATATCTTCTACAGCCTTTTTCCCTTCGCTGGCCAAAATCTCAACAGCTCCCGGATTATTGATACCATCACCTGCTTGGATTATATCGTCTTTCAAGAGCTCTGGATGGTCATCGTGTCCAAGAGAAACAATCCCTCCTTGGGCATAATACGTGTTTGACTCTTCAAGGTTAGAATTTTTGGTTACCACAATCACTCTCAGGCCACTCTTCGCTGCCTCCAAAGCTGTACTGGCTCCAGCAATCCCACAACCAATTATCAGAATATCTGTATTTAAACTCTCTTTTTCACTCATAATCGCCTATCTCAAAAACTCAATGCTTATGTCCACCGATTTGTAAGAATGAGTTAAGCTTCCCACAGATATGAAGTCAACTCCCAAGGAGGCTATCTCCTTGACTTTTCTTAGGGAAACTTTGCCTGAAACTTCCAATGGAACTTCCCCTTTCACCCGTTTGACAACTTCTTTCATTGCTTCTTTCGGCATATTGTCGAGCATAATCATATCGGCCCCGCTTTGAAGAGCTTCTTGAACTTCTTCTATACTGGTAGCTTCTACCTCAATTCTCACTCCAGGCTTTATACTTTCCTTAGCACTCTTTACAGCCTGAGAAATGCTGCCAACAATCTTCAGATGATTATCCTTTATCAACACCATTTCAGAAAGATTGAAGCGGTGATTCACACCTCCACCCATCCTTACCGCATATTTTTCAAGACTTCTCAAGCCAGGTGTTGTTTTACGGGTATCAAGAATCTTTGTTTCTGTTCCTCGAAGCATCAGAACAAACTTCTGCGTGGTGGTGGCAATTCCAGACATCCTTTGGAGAAAATTAAGAGCTATTCTCTCTCCCTTGAGGAGAGAAATCGAACTCCCTAGAATCGTGGCTAATGTCTGGCCTTTTCTGAACTTCTGCCCGTCATTTAAATTCTTTTTAAAGATAACAGATGGGTCAATTTTACTAAATACTCTCCTGGCAACATCAATCCCTGCCAGAACTCCTTCTTCTTTGGCTAAAATTATTGCCTTTGACTCAGAATCTGCAGGGATAATATTTTCAGACGTGATATCACCCTGAGGCAGGTCTTCTTTTAAGGCAGTTTCGATGAGCGCATCTGTCGCATCTTCTTTCATTTGAATAAATTATAGATTTTTCCTGTTCACCAGTCAAACCCCGCATTTGCCTTTCCAAATGCTATTTATTAAAATAAGCGTGCTCTATCTAGAAATTAAAAATTAAAGTAGACTACAAACTTCAAGTTTTCACTATATATGAAAATAAACAAAGCTTTTTAGCAGGGGATTGTAAAAAATGAAAAAGAAAATAACAAACGCATCAGATTTAAGAAGAGCACAATACATAAAAAACCTCCTGAAAAAAAAACCAGAGGAACAAAAATTCTGTGTTCTTGGGGCTGGACACGGTGGATTGGCCATGGCTGGCCATCTGGCCATTAAAGGCTTCAGTGTCAACCTTTATAATCGGAAACGAACTAGGATCAAACCTGTCATACAAAGAAAAGGAATCAAGATCGAAGGAGAAGTCAAAGGATTCGGAAAGATTAAGCTTGCTTCGACCAACATACAAGAATGTATCAAGGGCGTAGATGTTCTCATGGTCGTTGTGCCAGCCTACGCTCACACTTTCATCGCCGAAACCTGTGCGCCATACCTTAAAGAGAATCAGGTGGTTATCCTCAATCCTGGCCGGACAGGAGGAGCGCTGGAATTCTATAACGTCCTCAAGCAAAAGAAGCTGAAACGATTTCCTTTTATCGCCGAAGCACAGACATTCCTTTACGCTTCAAGAGCTCTCGGACCGGCACATGCCAAAATATTTTCTATCAAAAATTCTGTTCCCCTGGCAACCCTTCCGGCTTACTGGATTCCCGGTGTTTTAAAAATCATCAATAGAGCTTTTCCCCAATTTATTCCTGGAGACAATATCTTCAAAACAAGTTTTGAAAATATCGGCGCCATATTTCATCCCGCCCTCACTATTCTGAATGCAGGCTGGATCGAATCGACTTATGGCGATTTCGAATATTACATTAAAGGAGCAAGCCACTCTGTTGCCCAGGTTCTCGAAAAACTGGACAAGGAACGCCTGGATGTGGCGGCAGCTTTAGGCATAAAAGTCATGAGTGCCAGAGCCTGGCTTTACACAGCATACAGTGCTGCAGGAAATAACCTCCATGAAGCTATTCAAGACAACCCCGGGTATCTAGGAATTAAGGCTCCGGACAGGCTTCACCACCGCTATGTCGATGAGGACGTACCTATGAGCCTCGTCCCTCTTGCTTCCATCGGTGACATGCTCAAAGTCGAAACGCCAACCATAAAATCCATAATCCGCATTGCTTCAATAATGAGGGGAATAGATTTCTGGAAAATAGGAAGAACAGTTCAAAACTTAGGAATTAAGGGAATGACTATCAAAGAAATTCGTCTTCTGGCTGTGACCGGAGAAATATAAAGTGCGATCAGTCATCAAGAAAAATATTTTAGGAGCTTCCTTAGGTAATTGTGTTCATATCGCAGGCATCCTTAATTTTCTAAAATTAGCTGAACGCTGCGGCTATGAAACACTTTTCCTAGGGCCCGCCGTTTCTGTAGAAAAAATATCAGAAGCTATAAAACAGCACAATCCAAACCTTATTGCTATCGGTTATCGCTTAACTCCCGAAGTGCTTAAAAAATTATTGAGTGCTTTAAAAAAAGAGGTTGAAAAAAACAGATGGCAGGATAAGATTTTTATATTTGGTGGAACACCCCCCACCGCCGAAGTCGCCCGTAAAAGCGGATTGTTTGAAGCTACATTCGGGGGTCTCGAGCCTCGAGAAGACATCACCTCTTTTCTCAAAGGGAAAGTCGAAGAAGTAAAAAAAGATAAAATTCCTCCGCAGAGTCTCATCGACCGAATAGCTTTCAATGGTTCCTATCCACTTCTCCGCCATCATTTCGGCCTACCTACAGTCAAAGCTACTGTGGAGGGGGCCGAAGAAATTGCGCTCTCTGAAACAGTGGATGTCATTTCCATCGGACCTGATCAAAATGCCCAGGAGAGTTTTTTCCGCCCGGATGAAATAAAAAAAGAGCAAGATGGCGCAGGAGGAGTTCCTTTGAGGAAACCTGAAGATCTTGAAGCCACTTATAAAGCAACACGCTGCGGCAACTATCCCCTGCTCCGTTGTTATTCCGGCACAAGAGACCTTATTAAATGGGCGGAGATGTCGCATAAAACCATAAACATTGCCTGGGGAGCTGTTCCTCTTTGCTGGTACAATAAGCTTGATGGCCGCTCTGACCGAACTCCTGCAGATTCCATCGCAGAAAATCAGCAGGTAATGAAATGGTACGCTGAGCATAAAATCCCTCTCGAAGTTAATGAATCTCACCACTGGAGTCTGAGGGATGCTCATGATACAGTTGCAGTAACAGCGGCTTTTCTAGCAGCTTATAATGCAAAAAAAATGGGAATAACTCATTATGTGGCCCAGTATATGTTTAACAATCCGGCTCAAACATCTCCTTTGATGGATTTAGCTAAGATGCTGGCAAAAATAGAGCTTATCGAATCTCTTCACGATGAAAATTTTACGAGTATTCGCCAGACAAGAACGGGTTTGACTTGTCTTTCCCCCGATCCCGACGTTGCCAAAGGCCAGCTCTCCTCTTCATGTTTGTTCCAGATGACCCTGGAACCAAATATAGTCCATGTAGTCGGATTCTGCGAAGCAGACCATGCAGCAATTCCACCAGATATAATTGAAAGCGCCAAAATCACGCTGGGCATCATCCAGAATTTCTCTTTGGGTGCTCCTCAAATTCTTGATGATCCCAGGATAAAAGAGAGAAAGGAGGAGCTTGTCGAGGAAACAAAATATCTTCTCCAGGCACTTAAGAACCTCGCTGCTGACAAAGTCAAGGATCCCTGGACTGATCCTAAAACTCTTGCCCAGGCCATTCATAAAGGCCTTCTTGACGCCCCTCATCTTGCAGGTAATCCCTATGCCACCGGGAAGGTTCATACTCAGATCAGGGGTGGAGCCTGTTATGCCATTGATTCCCCATCAGGAAATCTTTTGAGTGAAAAGGAAAGAATCTCTCGAATTTAATGAAAAATCCTCCATTCCTCGCTTTTGAAGATCACTTTAACATTTCTCTGGGTGACCTCCAAAAAATCTTGGATATTTCTCTTTCCCGTGGCGGCGATTTCTCAGAAATATACCTGGAATATAAAATCTACAATTTTATCAACATGGAAGAAGACATCATCAAAGAAACAGCAGAGAGTATAAGTCTTGGATTGGGCATAAGAGTTTTATCAGGCGAAAAAACAGGATACGGCTATACCAACGATCTCTCCTTTGAAAAAATTAAAAAAACTGCCCTTACAGCGGCCTCTATTGCCTCAAGCCGCACCCTGAGGGAGGCTTCTCCCCTGAGTCCAGTCCAATTTCATCATAACTTTTATCCAGTCCTGGAGTCACCTCACAAGGAATCTCTTGAGAAAAAAATATGCTTTGTCAAAGAAACCTATCATTCCGCCCAGAATTTCAATCGAAAAATAAAGAAAGTGAACGTTTCCTTCCTGGATCACACTCAGTTCGTGACCATTCTCAATTCAGAAGGATTAAAGGTCTCCGATGTCCGCCCTCTTATTAAACTGGCCTGTCTGGCAATTGCTGAAAAAAAGGGCAAAAGAGAGATAGGCTTCTCTGGAGGAGGAGGAAGAGTAGGCATGGAATATTTCTCCACCGATCTCACGCCCAAGGAAATAGGTCAAGATGCAGCAAAGGAAGCCTTGGAGCTTCTCGAAGCGGCCTTGCCGCCTGCCGGTGAGATGCCTGTAGTGCTTGCCCCTGGTCACAGCGGAGTTTTGGTTCATGAAGCAGTAGGACATCTGCTCGAAGCAGATTTTACCCGTAAGAAAACCTCAATTTTTTGGAATAAGATGGGAAAAAAAGTAGGCAGCAGCCAGGTTACGATCTACGATGATCCGACTATTCCCTATTTTCGAGGCTCTTATAATATAGACGATGAAGGCACAATCCCCAAAAAGACCCTTCTCATCGAAAGAGGAAAAATAGCAGGTCTTCTTCAAGACAGGCTTTCGGCCAAATTGATGCGAAGGCCCCTCACTGGTCACGGCCGAAGACAAGACTATTCGTGCATTCCTGTTCCAAGGATGAGCAATACCTATATAGACAGAGGAAAGTACTCCCCGGACGAAATCATTAAGTCTGTGGAAAAGGGATTTTATGCCCACAAATTCCTGGGAGGTCAAGTGGAAGATTCAGGAAAATTCACCTTTTCAGTCAGCTCAGGCTATCTTATAGAAAACGGAAAACTGACCGCGCCAGTGAAGCAGGCTACTCTTATCGGAACAAATATTGATATCTTAAAAAATATTGAAATGATCGGCTCTGACCTTAAATTTGGTCTTCAAACAGGAACCTGCGGAAAAGAAGGCCAGGCGGTTCCGGTTATCGATGGTTGTCCCACGATAAAAATTTCCAGGATGACAGTGGGAGGACAATAGTGGAGAAGAGAAAAAAGCCCATGAAGCTCAAAGAACTGGCAGAAGGCCTGGTGACTTTTGGAAAAGTCAACGGAGCGGATGAAGTTGAAATATCCATCTTGGACGGCTATGAATTCAGTGTCGATGTAAGATTGGGAAAAACAGAAAACCTGGTTGAGGCAGGTTCCAGGGCCTTGGGCTTGAAAGTCATCAAGGATAAAAAAACTGCCTTTGCTTCTTCTTCAGATTTATCCAAAGAGGCACTCGAGCAACTTGTGAGAAATGCTATAAAGCGGACGAAGTTAGCCAGTCCTGATGAATTCTCAGGACTCCCCACTCTCTCCAAGAAAAGAGTTGACATCCCTTCCTTAAAACTTTTTGATCCTGAAATCCCAAGCCTGGATTCAGCAAAGAAGATTGCTCTGGCTACAGAGACAGAAAGAATCGCTCTCAAGGATAAAAGAATCACAAACTCCCATGGAGCAAGTTTTGAAACTAGAGAAATAAGGATAGTTTTTGCAAACTCGAACGGCTTCCTTGAGGAATACGAGCAAACATTTTGCGGCCTGAGTATTGGCCTGCTGGCTGGAGGAACAGACAATCAAGTTGAAGACTATTGGTCCTCCTCAAAGCTCCATTTCAAAGAGTTAGATTCACC
>DRHQ01000114.1 GCA_011049545.1 Candidatus Aminicenantota bacterium
ATATCTTAGCCGAAGGACATTCGGTGATAGCCTGTGGAGTGGAAACAATAGTATCCACAGCGAAGCAGGAACTCCAAATACGAAAGCCGGTAACCGGTATAAGTTGGAGAATCCCCTCGCTTTAGCGATGGGGAGTTGTCAAAACTCTTTCAATCATAGTAGCTTCAATCTTGATAGGACTTTTAGTTGGATACATTGCTGGCTTTAGGTACGGGATGAGGTTAAACAGGCAAGATTCTCTGCCAGCCATGCCTCAGCAGTTTCAGAGCCAGCCTTCAATATTAGAACTTAGCTCAGGAGCAATAGAAATTGTCAAAGAATTAAATTGCATTTGTAGCTGTAAGATGGAGCTTCTACCCTGTACTTGTGATGAACTTAAGGGTTCAAAAGAAATAAAAGCATTCGTTCAGACTCTGGTCGATGAAGGATTATCAAGGTCCGAAGAACTAGGACGTCTTGTTGAAAAATACGGGCAAAGTGTTTTAATAGCTAAGAGTTCGTAGGATATTTAAAAACAGGAAGAGCTGGAAGCATCTTTTTTTCTGTGGTATGATTAAAAATAGATCTTCAATCACGGAAAATAGGTGTTTATGGAAGAACTAAATACCTTGACAGTATTTTTAGTCAGGTGAGAATAAGATTTATCAATTTTAAGGAGGAATGAATGACTAAACATTCAAAATTTTTAGCGATGTTTCTGGCATTTTCCTTTGTTGTGGTTTTAGCCGGAATCGCCCAGCTACAAGCCGAAGAGACGGTCGTTTGCCCAGTTAGCGGTAAGGAGATCAAAAAATCTGAGGCGAAGTTTTCCCATGAGTACGAGGGAAAAACTTATTACTTGTGCTGCGAAATGTGCAAAGAGAAGTTCGTGAAGAATCCCGAAAAGTTTCTCAAGAAAAAAGCCGAGATGAAAGAAGTCTATACCTGCTCCATGCATCCTGATGTTAAGTTAGATAAGCCGGGTAAATGCCCTGAGTGCGGTATGAAATTGGAGAAGAAGATGATGCCGATGGAACATATGAAAGCTCATATGCATGATGAGAAGATGATGCATAAAGAACACATGGACAAAGAGCATATGCATAAAGAAAAGATGATGCAGAAAGAGCATATGGAAATGGAGCATATGCATAAGAAATGCGAAGAGAAAGCCTGCTGCCCTATGATGGGAGTGATGAGCCTTAAGGATGTTGAGATGAACGTAGAGAATTTAAAAGATGGAATTGCGGTAAAGCTTACTTCGAAAAATGCAGACGTTGCGAAGAAACTTCAGGAAATGGCAGCCAAGATGAAAGAAATGCACAAAAAGATGGAAACCAAAAAAGAAGTTAAAAAAGAGGTCAAAAAATAAAAGGTTAAAAAGTAATAGATAAAAACAATTAAAAGAATTATCCCCCTTGTTTAATGTAGGAGTTTGATTCATTAGGCCCGCCTTTTTTTATATCGAATGAGGGGGATTTTTCTTGTAGGGGCCTGATTCATCAAACTAGCACTTTTATTTTTAATATAGCGGTCTGATTTATTTGTTGGATTTTCTTGTAGGGGCTTGATTTATCAAGCCCACCTTTGTGAATATATCAATAAACTGAAGGTGTTTGGTTTCGCTTCTGTACGGGTTCTTCTTATGTAGGGGCTTGATTTATCAAGTCCACCTTTTTGAATATATCAATAAACTGTATGGATTTGGTTTTTCTTACGTAAGGGATTGATTCATCAAGCCCACATTTTTCTTATTTGAATGAGCTGATTATTTTAAATAGGATTTTGCTTTCTTGTAGGGGCTTGATTTATCAAGTCCACCTTTTTGAATATATCAATAAACTGTATGGATTTGGTTTTTCTTACGTAGGGGATTGATTCATCAAGCCCACCTTTGAAGAAACAATTTATTAATCATAACAAAATGATAAATAAGGAGATAGCCTCCTTTTTTCTTTTTAACTCTCGCGATTAATTCGGTGTCAAAAAAAAAGTGTAAAAAAAAGCTTGACATACCATAGGGGGGTATTGTATATATGATAAATATATAAGATTTAGGCGAAGGATAAAATTCATAAAAAAAATCATAAGAAGGAGAAAAAATGAAAAGAGGAACAAAATTCATGATTTTATTATCAGCTTTCTTGGTCGCTTTTGTTGGATTTAGCATGATCGCTTCACCTTATGTCAATTCGATTAAGATTGGTAGAGAAGCAGGCCTTTATATAATTTTCAATCATTTGGCCGAGAAAGAGTGCGGAGTCCAAACTCATCCCTTAACTAAAAAGGATTGTGACTAGAGTTAAGGAATGAAAATTGACAGAAAGAGGAAAATGAGGCCTAAGAAGAATTTTTCAGATTTTGTCATCCGTAACAGGATAATTGTTATTTCATTGCTTATTATTGCCCCACTTTTCTTTGGTTATGAAATCACTCGGGTCAAAGTCAGTGCCGATTTTTCCAAATACTTAAGGCTGGATGATCCTCTAGTTAAGGAGTATAATCGCATCAGTGAAATCTTTGCCGGAAAATCACTGGTCCAAGGAGATGTATGTCGGGGACCTGGTCTCTGAGGATGCAAAAGCGACCATAATCTTAGCCCGTCTCATTCCAGGGGTAGATGAAGCAAAAATGGTTAAAAAGATGGTTTATGTTACTGAAGAAATCGCTGCATCTAAGACTGAGGTTTAGACGAAGATGTCTCAGGAGATTTAGGGCATGAAGGGGGGAATTTGAGGGTTTGCTAAAAAACAGGTCAATCCTTCCACCCCAGCAATGAGAGGAAAGATGAAAAATAAAAAATTGATAACGGGTGTCATCCTGATCTTGGGTCTATCTCTGATTGCTTTCTTTCTTTTAAAGACAGGCAGTAGAAGTGATCAGATGGATACGTCTTCTGTTAAAGGCGAACAAAGAAAAATATTATATTATAAATCACCCATGCAGCCTGGTTTCATCTCGGAAAAACCTGGCAAAGACCCGATGGGCATGGATCTGATTCCTGTCTATGAAGGGGATGAACCGCTAGACAGTGGTATAAGGATAGAATCAGCTACTATACAGAATATAGGTGTCAAAACAGCGGTTGTGACAAAAAGAAACCTTATAAGAGAAATCAGAACAGTTGGACGGATTACTTATAATGAGCAAAAGATTGCCTATATCAATACAAAGGTTGATGGATGGATTGAAAAACTCTATGTCGATTATGTGGGACAAAATGTTAAAGAAGGGGATAGACTTTTAGAGATATATAGTCCTGATCTTGTGTCTACTCAAGAAGAATTCCTGTTAGCCTTAGAATATAACAAAATGATCGAGAAGAGCAGTAATGAAAAGGTAAGAAAAAGAGCCCTTTCTCTTCTTGAAGCCTCTAGAAGAAGGCTAGAATATTGGGATATCCCTGAAGTTCATATAGAGCTTTTAGAAAAAACAGGCCAGGTGAATAAATCCTTAATGATACATTCTCCTGTAACTGGAGTTGTCATAGAGAAAACTGTTCTCGAGGGTAAATTCGCTAAAGCAGGCGAGGATCTTTATAAAATAGCAGACCTCTCTAGAGTCTGGGTATATGCTGATATCTATGAATATGAGTTGCCCTGGGTTAAGGCTGGACAAGAAGTTGAGATGTCATTATCTTATCTGCCGGGAAAGGTCTTTATGGGAAAAATTTCATATTTATATCCCTATCTGGAAAGTAAGACGAGAACGGTAAAAGTAAGGATAGAATATGATAATCCGGATGGTGAGTTAAAACCCGATATGTACGCCGACGTCAAAATCAATACTTCACCTAGAAAATCTGTCCTATCTGTGCCGAAAGAGGCGGTTATTCTGTCAGGAGTAAGAAAGGTCATAATCATTGATAAGGGAAAAGGCTTTTTTGAACCAAGAGATATTCAGGTGGGTTTTGAAACAAAGGATTATTATGAGGTGATCGATGGCATCAAAGAGGGCGAGAATGTAGTAATTTCATCGCAATTTTTGATCGACTCAGAAAGTCGACTGAGTGAGGCCATCAGTAAAATGTTGAAGACCAAGAAGGAAAAGACGACAGAGAAATAACAGATATTTCAAGGCTTCTAAGAGCAGAAAGAAATGAAAATTGACAAAAAACCATCTGCTCAGATGAAAGACGAAACATGAAATCCTTAGGAGAGCGAACCCTGTCTGACTGTTGAGACATTGAAAGATTCCTGATGTTGAGTCTATTTGGGAGTGAAAGGAGAGCCTAACATATGTTTGATAAACTGATCGAACTATCCATAAAAAACAGGATGATAATATTAATCCTTACAGGTATCGTCCTCATCTTCGGCATAAATTCAATAATGAACATTCCTCTGGATGCTATTCCGGATCTAAGCGATGTCCAGGTCATTATCTATACGGAATTCCCAGGACAAGCTCCCCAGGTGGTCGAGGATCAGGTTACTTATCCGTTGACAACCACCATGTTGTCAGTCCCCAAATCCAAAACAGTGAGAGGATATTCTTTCTTTGGATTTTCTTTTGTTTATATCATCTTCGAGGATGGTACGGATATGTACTGGGCAAGAAGCAGGGTCCTTGAATACCTGAGTTTTGTATCCGGGCTGCTCCCAGATGGAGTGACCCCTACTCTCGGGCCTGATGCCACGGGGGTTGGCTGGATCTATCAATATGTCTTGAAATCCAAGAAGCATGATCTTTCTGAATTGCGTTCAATTCAAGACTGGATTATAAAATATGAATTAACCAGTGTGCCTGGAGTTGCAGAAATTGCCAGTATCGGAGGATTTGTCAAACAATATCAAGTGGAACTCGATCCTAATAAACTCCTTGCTTACAATATTCCCTTGATGAAGGTCCATATGGCGATACGCCGGTCTAATAATGATGTGGGTGGCCGACTTATTGAGATGGCTGAGACTGAGTATATGATCAGAGGATTGGGTTATATCCGGTCTCTGGATGATATACGGAATATTGCTGTTGATGTGGATGCGAATGGTACGCCCATTTTAATCAAAGAATTGGGTTATGTTCACCTGGGGCCTGAGATGCGCCGTGGACTTGCAGAGATGGATGGTGAAGGCGAGGTTGTCGGTGGAATTGTCGTGATGCGTTTCGGAGAAAATGCCCTTAAAACCATTGAAAATGTAAAGAAGAAGATTGAATCTCTGAAGGCTGGACTGCCTGAAGGCGTTACGATTGAACCTGTATATGACAGGTCGGGCCTCATCCAAAGATCCATCAATACCTTGAAAAATACTCTGATCCTTGAAATTATTATTGTTACTGTTGTCTGTATTATATTTCTTCTTAATTTTCCGAGTGCTCTCGTAGCTGTATTTACCTTACCGGTGGGTATTTCAATCTCTTTCATTATCATGGATCTTAAGGGGATTAATGCAAACATCATGTCTTTAGGGGGTATTGCTATTGCTATCGGGGTTATGGTGGATGCCGCTGTTGTGTTGGTGGAAAATTTCCATAAACATCTGCTGAAGAGGAGAGGCGACGAAAATCGCTGGGATATTGTGACTCAATCTAGCAAGGAAGTCGGCCCAGCGCTGGCTTACGCCCTTATAATCATTACGGTATCATTCATGCCTATTTTTGTTCTTCAGGGTCAAGAGGGTAGGCTATTTAAGCCTTTGGCTTTTACCTGGATATTTGCGCTGGGGGCATCAAGCCTTATTGCGGTTACAGTGATTCCCATACTCATCGGTTTATTCGTCAGGGGAAAGATTAGATCTGAAGATGAGAATCCGGTGGTCAAGCGTGAGATCGCTATTTACCGGCCCATAATGACATTTGTATTAAAATACAAAAAAATGGTCGTGATCATTGCTCTACTGTTGTTAATCTTATCAATTATTCCCTTTAAGCGGTTAGGTTCAGAATTTATGCCCCCTTTGTATGAAGGGGATCTTTTGTATATGCCTACGACACTGCCGGGCATATCCATCACAAAAGCAAAGCAACTCCTTCAACAAACAGACAGGATTATAAAGACCTTTCCAGAGGTCCATCATGTCTTTGGCAAAGTCGGTCGGGCAGAGACAGCTACAGATCCAGCCTCGTTGAGCATGATGGAGTCAATTATCATGTTAAAGCCTGAGAGGGAATGGCGGAAGGGAATGACAGTAAAAAAGCTTATTAAAGAATTAGACCAGGCCATTAAATTCCCGGGCGTGACAAATGCCTGGACTATGCCTATAAAAACAAGGATAGATATGTTATCTACTGGGATAAAGACACCCGTGGGTATTAAGGTTATAGGTTCAGATCTTAATATATTACAGGAGTTAGGAGAGAAAATAGAGGCGATTATAAGGGACGTGCCGGGAACCTTGAGTGTCTACGCAGAGAGAGTGGTAGGTGGGAATTATCTGGATATTGATATTGACAGGATAGCAGCAGCACGCTATGGGCTTACAGTTGGAGATGTCCAAGATGTTATCAAAACAGCTATTGGCGGGATGAACATCACTACAACTGTTGAGGGCCGGGAAAGATATCCTGTCAATTTAAGATATGCAAGAGAATTAAGGGATGACATTGAAAGCCTGAGAAGAATTTTTGTAGCCACGCCAAGGGGTGAGCAAATTCCTTTAGGACAATTAGCAAACATAAAAGTCATTAAAGGTCCGCCAGCTATTAAAAGCGAAAATGCGAGACTGAATGCCTGGATATACGTGGATTTAACAACAACGGATATCGGATCTTATGTTAATGACGCAAAAAAAGCCATTGATGAAAATATTAAAATGCCTCCAGGATATTCGATTGTCTGGAGCGGCCAGTACGAATACATGGAAAGGGCACAAAAAAGGCTTCAGATGGCTATCCCCGCTACTTTGGCCATTATATTTCTTCTTTTATATTTCTATTTTAAGAATATTAAAGAGAGTCTAATCGTTATGCTATCTTTGCCTTTTTCCCTAGTTGGTGGAATCTGGTATATCTTTGCCTTAGGGTACAATTTAAGTGTTGCCGTAGGAATAGGTTTTATCGCCCTGTTTGGATTAGCAGCAGAGACAGGGATGGTCATGCTGGTCTATTTGAATATGGTTTATAAAAGGATGTTGAAGGACGGCCAGATACGCAGCGTTGAGGATATCCATAAAGCTGTTATGGAAGGAGCTGTGCTGCGGGTAAGAGCTGTTTCCATGACTGTAGGAACAACAATGGTAGGGCTTATGCCAGTCATGTTTATTATCAAAGGGGCAGGTACTCAGGTCATGCGGAGGATAGCGGCGCCCATGATAGGAGGACTTGTAACTTCTACTGTATTAACTTTGATTATTATTCCAGTCATTTTTGCTATTTGGAAGAGTATGGTGTTAAAAAGGAAAAAACATACCTGAACCAGTAAAAATATGCAGATAAAAGTCTGCAATTTTCGATGAAGGAAAGTAAAAGGGAATCATGATGATTCATGTTTTTTTATTGACTCTTTTTCTCACTCTGTTCTAGCCTCTAAGCCACGAGTCCAAGCAACTTTTTGTGAAAATGGGTTTTGGGGTATTCTCAGGGGGGAGCGTTGAGGATGTGGGGATATTCAATATAGACTACTATGATACCAGGATAATTGCAGGTGAAAAATCAGGTCCAGGAATGGATGTTACTGTGGAATTTATCTACCAGTTTTACCCGAACTTCGGATTATCCTAGGGAACAGGGTACCTAATCTACCGGAGATTTTTTCTTTAGGTAGGGGCTTGATTTATCAAGCCCACATTTTTTAGAATGACAGGATTCCTTTCAATTTTTACACAAGCAGAACATTCCTTCTTACTCCCCAAAGGGATGGGCGTATAATCTGGATCCAATCTGAAGGATTAATCTTTATCTAAGTAAACTCTCTGGACTCTCTTGTTAATAGAGGTGAATATCTCATAAGGAATAGTGCCCGCCATTCTGGCGATTTCGGTTGCGGTTATTTCTTCTGCACCCTGCTTTCCGATGAGAACGGCGATGTCTTCAGTCTTAACATCTTTTATATCGGTCACATCAACCATGATCTGGTCCATTGTAACAGCCCCTAGTATTCGAGCTTTTTTCCCTCTTATGAGAACATAGCCTTTGTTTGAAAGAGCAAGAGGATATCCATCTCCGTAACCAACAGGTAGCGTTGCTGCTTTCATCTCCTTTTCGGTTTTATATGTCCGGGCATAACTGAGTGTCCTTCCTTTAGGAATATTCTTTAAAAAAGCTACTTTTGTTTTTAAAGAGAGAGCTGGTCTGAGGTTCTCCGTGCCCTTGACATACTCAGAAGGGCTAACACCGTAAATTGAAAGGCCCGGCCGGACCATATTCAGATGTGCCTCCGGAAGGTTAAATATTGCTGCTGTGTTGGAGATATGCTTGAACCTTATTGGCAAATCTTTGGTTTTTTCCAGACAGCGATTAAACCAATCAAACTGCTGTTTTGCAAAATCCAAATTCTGTTCATCCGAAGTTGCAAAATGCGAGCAGATTCCTTCAATTTCAATGTCAGGCATCTTATGAACTTGCCTCGTAAATTCGTCTGCCCTCTCATGCCAGACTCCTATGCGCCCCATACCAGTGTCGACCTTTATATGAACTTTTGCCCGCGTTCCTCTCTTTCTTGCCGCATCTGCCAGGGCGTTTGTCATCTGCCAGGTACAAACAACTGGTGAGAGGTTATATTCAACAAATTCTTCGGCCTGTCCGCTCATCCCTGCACTTAAAACAATTATGGGAATATCTTTAAAAATATCTCTAAGCTCAATGCCTTCATACAGACTGGAAACACCCAGAGCTTTTACTCCAAGATTAAGGGCTTGCCGGGAAACTTCAATTGCTCCGTGACCATAAGCATTGCATTTCACTATTGCCATTAATTCAATGTTTTTGTCCAGTTTCTCCTGAATGCTATTTATATTAAAGCGAACAGCTGCAAAATTTATTTCTGCCCAAGTTTTTAAAAGCCTGTATGTATAGGATGATTCTTTTTTGCTCTCCTTTACAATAACCTGATTTTTAAAAGTCATGACTTTTTTCTCCAATATTTTTCATTTCTTATATTCTGTCGACTTCCCTATTTAAAGATGAAGCTCTTTACTCCGCCACCTAAAAATTTATAGCACGGGTATTATTCAGTTTCAAGGGGTAGCCCCTACACCCCAAGTAAAAGTAACACCCTCCAAAGGTCGGATTCAGCCAAGAGAGGTCAGATTTAAGGACAAATCCTATACAATTTGACCTCAAGAAGGGGCGTCAAGATTTCGGTCTTGGCGCCTTTTTTTTTACCCACATTTATTTTTAATTAGAGCCGAAATTATTATTAAGGGTATTTGTATTTTCGAAAAAGACCTATTTTAATTTTTTGCAGATTTACGTTGAAAGGATTAAAATTATTCTAAAAATACAAAATCATGAGACACACATGAAATCACGCTCTAAGCCTAATGAAACAAAACAATGTCCTCTCTGTGGTGAATATAAATTGCTTTGTGACTCTCACATTCTTCCAGAGTTTATCTATCGTCCAGCCTACGACCATACTCATACAGCAGTTAAAATTGATATTAATAAAAACAAATTAGGAAAAACTCAAAAGGGATTTTCTGAATGGATGCTATGTACTGAATGCGAAGGATTATTGAATAAATGGGAAACTTATTTTGCGAGTGTTTGGTTTCATGAAGACCACCGTTTGCGGCCTCATAAACTTGAAGAAGATCTTATTTTCATAAGGGGATTAGATTATAAGAAATTCAAGCTTTTTCATCTTTCTCTTATATGGCGTGCAGGAGTCTCCAAAAGAAGTGAATTCGATGCAGTGAGATTAGGCCCGCATGCAGAAAAAATTCGTATAATGCTCTTTGATGAAAATCCAGGAGAACCAGAAGATTATCAATTTACATGCCTTGCATTAAAAGATCCTATAACATTGGGATTTTGCGATAGTTTGATAAGGGGTTTTGAAGCATCAAAATTATATGGACATCGGGTTTATTACGTTGTTTTTGGTGGTGCGATATGGGCATATTGGGTATCAAGCCACACTTTAAATCGTCAAGTCCCTCCCTGTTTTCAAAAAGATGGAACTCTAATTATAGCAGTCCAAGATTGGGACAAAAATTTGTTAATAAAAGATATTGCAAAATATATGAAAAAAATTGGTGCTATACAATAAAAAAAACAAGGCGAAAGATGATTATTTTTTGATGCCTATTACTTTCTATGATATAAATTTTTTGTTTTCAATCCTGTTACTATACTTTTCAGGAAAATTCATTGATTTTTGCTAAAAATCTGTCAGATGAAAAGAGGACTATATTTTATATAATTTTGACATTTTAATCGGTAATATACTAAAATACATTTTCATATAAGAGGGGGAATATATGACTGCTACTAATAAAAATAAAAAGTTTAATGAGTTAAAAAAGCAACTTGAGCCATTTTTAAAAAATAATCCATATTCAGAGATAAAAGAAAGAAAAGGAATATACTACATCAGTAATCCATGGGACGATGAATCTTTATCCTTCAAAATAGAAAAGGAAGATGAATCTGAATTGATAAAGGCGTTAAACAGTTTAATATTGTCTCCACGATTTTCTTCAATTTATCATTTAGACTCTAATGAAATTGAGTATATATTTACCCTACTTGATAAAAAGAGTCCTTATATTAATCGTGATTTCGAATTTATACTTGAGGGGAAGACTTATTACTGCCGATTTGCAAATACTTCAGAACGACTTTTAATAATCAGTAAAACTTTTAGACCAAGTGGAGAAGAATCTGACACTTCTTACAGAAACCTCTTGTTATTTAATATGTTTATGAATCCAGAATTTAAACAAAAGTCTAAAGTAAAAGAAGATTTATTTGCTAACAGAATTCCAATATCTTTCTTTGTTAAAGGATTTGACAGGTTTGAAGAAGATAAAATAATTGAGGTTTCAAAACATTTAAATTTCTTTATGTCTCATTATGATAAAGAGAGTCCTTATATTCTTATTCATTCAACAAAGACTGAAAAGGGCGAATCAATTAAAGAGTTAAAATTACCTGAAATGGAATTTCCAAAAAAAATTTCTAGTGGCAAAAAAGATCCAATCCTTCTTGATATTGCAATAGCAGCACATCTGTCTAAGCAAATTCGTTTAAAATTTTTATATTATTATCAAATTTTAGAATATGCTGCATTTTACTTTGTGGATAGTGAAGTTAAACAAGACATTTTAAGAATAATTACCTCACCTACTATTCATGCTAATCCTGATAAACATATAAATGACTTAATGGACATAATAACAAAATTAAAAGAAACAGAAGATGTTAGACTAAACAAATTGATTAAAAGTGGCTGTTCTATTGGTGAAATTTGGAAAGAAATACAACTTTATATGCCTTATTTTTCTAGCAGGCAAGAATTCGAAGGTGGTTTTTACATAGAGCCTTTAATTACAAAAGATATGACACAAGGCGATTTCTCCAGAGAATGGTTTCCTAAAATTCCAGATACTCTGCGTAAAATCAGAAATGCTTTAGTGCATAGTCGTGATACTAGACTTGGTTTGGTCATCATCCCTTCACGAGAGAATGATCCTAAATTAAAACCATGGATTCCAATAATTCGATGTGTTGCAGAGCAAACTTTAATTTATTGCTGAGAGAATAAAGAAAGTCATTAAAGAATATTTAAAAGTGAAAATCAAATCCCCTAAAGCCCCGGCTTCCCCGGAGAGCTGTATCGCACAACGGCTATTATGTAAACTCGCTACCTGTAAAATGGCCTTCTTAAAAGTCAGAAGGACACTGGAAATATGAAAGGTGAAAATAAGTATTTAAATAATCTAGTCAATAGTTCGGGCTATCCTTTCCAGATTGCTATAGAAGAGGAGATAAAGCACCATAGAAATATTCACGGTTGGTCTATTTATTTACGTGAACACCCTTGGCGGAACAAAGAAGATGGATCAGAGGGATTTATTGACCTCATTATCGGGAAAGGGGTAGTTCGCTTTGTAATTGAATGCAAACGTTTAAAAGAAGGCATATGGATATTTCCTGTTTACCGTGAGAATCAAAAAGAGGTCGATAAATTTAAAAGCTGTTGGAGTTATATTGAACCTAATAAAGAACCCAATATTGGTTGGGGCGAACTGTCTATGCCTCCAAGTTCACCGCAATCAGATTTTTGCATTATTCATGGTCAGGATGAAAAGGCAAAACCAATGCTTGAACGAATTGGAGGATTTTTAATCAGTTCAGTAGAGGCTTTTGGGTATGAAGAGATTTTAGCTGAAGGACATCCTAATTTAGATAAGCTTAGATTACTAATACCGTGTATAGTGACATCAGCTAAATTAAAGATATGTAATTTGAAGCCAAGTGAAATATCAATTAAAGATGGCACCGTGAAAGATGCTCAGTTTAAAGAGGTTCCTTATATAAGATTCAGAAAGAGCCTTGTAGTTCAAGGAATACAGCAAAGTTCGAAAGCGATAAGATTAAAAGAATTGGATAAGCAAATGGAACGCTCAATTCTTATAATAAACTCAGTGCATTTTACTGAGTTCCTTAATCAATGTGAGCTTGAGGATATTATTATTCGGGAAAAACCTTGGGAAACAACGGGTTGAAAAGACAGCTCAGCGAATTAGCACCTTCCAATGATTGACGTATAATACAGGGGGGGATTTTATTGAGTTTTTAATTTAAATAATAATATATAAAAAGAGTGGAGTGAAGAAAATGCCTCGAAAGAAAAAAACAAAACCCGAACTAAAGGTTGTATTTGATACGAGTGTATTGTTTAGCAAGGTTGCTTATGATCTGGTAAGAAATGAAGTCAGGCAACTTATTGAGAGTAATTCAAAACATGTCGATTTAAGCACTCGGTGGTATCTCCCTCGTATTGTGGTAGACGAACGCCGCTATCAAATGCAAAGAAAGGCATTTGAATTATTTCCCTCTATTGTGAAACTTGAGAGATTATTAGGTCACAATCTCAATATAACAGAAAAAATATTAAGAGACCGGGTTGATGAGGCAATAAATAAGCAGCTTGAAGAATTGGCCATATCAATATTTGAAATTGATATAAAAGATATAGACTGGGAAGCTCTCATACAGCGAGCTTCATTCCGTCTTCCCCCTTTTGATCCTGGTGAAAAAGAGAAGGGATTTAGGGATTCTTTAATCGCTGAATCTTTCCTGCAACTTGTAAAACAGTCGCCAGCGACTTCCTCTATTTGTCGGCTTGCAATGGTAACTAGTGATGGCTTACTCACAGAGTTCATGAATAAGAGCACAAAAGAGACAAGGAATGTAAGAGTGCTATCGAGTATCAATGAGTTAGAGAGTTTAATCAATACTCTTGTATCTACAGTTACTGAAGAATTCGTGGCGGAGATGATTAAAAAAGCCAGCAAGTACTTCTGGGAAAAGGGAAATGATTCAAGTCTATATTATAAAGAAAGTATTCGTGACACTATTAAAGAATTATATAGTCAAGAACTAAATGCACCCCCGAGAGAAGGATTATTACGTGAGAATGACACGTGGTGGATCACAGATCCAACCTTTGTGAAAAAGGAAAGGCAGCGCATATTTTGGATAACGCAAATAACTGTCGACGCTAAGCTATTTAGATATGCTCGCCCCGAACCGAAGGTCAGTACCCCCCTCGATTTCGTCCTAGGCCCCACTGGTCCCACCGCCCACATAGGCCCCACTGATCCCTCCGTCCACTTTGGCACCTATGATCCCACTGGAGGCTTCAAACCATCTATAAATTTTGAGCAACAATATAGAGGAGCAGGGGTTATAGGAATTTCTGCGCCTTCACAGAATAAGGTTGAGGTATCTAGTGGTCAATCCTCATTCGAGGTTCATTGGAGCGTGAACATCACACAGAAAAAGAACTTTACTTCTCCTTCTGTCGTCGAGATTAAGTTCGTGTCCACGAAATGGGATGGAGAATAGGCCTAAACATCTTATTGAGGTGAGTGGAAGCCAGAAACTTTAGAAGTCCTGGCTTCCCTATTATCAGCAGGACGCAAATGCGTATGACCGCATCTTAAATCGCAGCATATTCGGTTATAACACCTTTTAATTTCTCTAAGTTAAGCTATATCTGTAACTTAAACACAAACAAAAATTGATTTCTGGGAAAGCTTTATCTTGTAATATTTTTAAGGTGAGCAAAAAAAAACGATATAAAGTGGCGAGAGCTAAACATAAATTCTTAAAAGGAGATAACGATGAACCAAATTTGCTATTTGAATACTGAGGAGTTGAAGCGATTTGGAAAGATCAAGAAAAATAGACAGTATATTCAAAAATAGGAAGAGTAAACTCTCTTAAATAGAAGGGTGAGGAGGGGGGAAAAAGAGCACTACAAAAATCATCTCTAAAGGTCATTTACCCATAAATTATTCTTGTTATTATATATACGTTATATTTAACAAAATCATTCTCATTAACAAGGAAGACGAATAAGGAGGATTTACGATGAAAAAACTATTTGTAATTACTTTGGCATTGGGATTCATCCTTGCTATATC
>DRHQ01000115.1 GCA_011049545.1 Candidatus Aminicenantota bacterium
AGGCAGAAAAAAATGATGGTTGTGATTGCTCTTAAATTATTATTCCCTCTAATTATAGAAATTCTCTTTTTCCCTTAATTTTTAAAACGTAGATATAAATTTATCTTTCAAAAATAAACAAAGCCCGATCATGCCCATGATAAAGGCACCAAGAGCAGGATTCAGGCTCAAACCTTCTTCTTAACATCAGCCATCCAGGTTTTATACCTACTGATATAATCATCAGCAACCTTTCTGGGATCGAGCAAAAGATATCGTGCATAATTACCTACGTGCCCCTTAAGATATACTTCTTGCGGAAGAGCATCAAATCTCTCATGTTCGATGTTTTCAAGGATTTCCACCCGTATCTTAGTATCGAGCGCAATCTCATACAAGTGTATTCCCTTTTTTTCCCTTATCTTTCTTAAAACTTCTCCACTGAACAAAAGGTTATCTACTTCTTCTCCTTCACTAACATTTTTAGAAGCTATACCAGAATTTCCAAAATGCGTTGATTTTTGATGCCCATCTTTCAACTCTTCGTTTAGTTTTGTGTATGCTCCTTCAATTTGCTGTAATACCGCCAGCCTCCTCTTCTTTGAAAATTCATCTGCGATTGGAGTTATCACGATAGAGTCAGTGGAATACAATCTTTTTAAACGGATGTATGCATTTTTTATCTCAGAAAGCGATGCATCTGAATCAAGTTCAAGAATTTCGAAATATCCTTTTAGGTTCTTTCTAGACATAATCAATTTCGCGATAATTTTATCTCTTTTCCCTTTAGCAGGTTCTCTGTGAAAACCTCTACTTCTTTTGCAATGCGTGATAACGAATAATTCAGCATAAAAGGCCTTCTTTCCCGGACCGATTTCCAAACAGAATCATCATATTCTACAAAGCCCGCAAATTTTGTATCTACACCTAAATACTTCATGAAAATACTCTTCACAGAGGAACCAATTAATATATCATCACTGCTTCTTATCTTGTTCAATACGAGGGAAAGCTTGAAGTCGGACAGCTCCTTATCTATGATGTCCCCTACATGTGAGAAGTTAACCCTGATAGAATCGATAAGCTCTCTCAGGCTTTTTATTCCATATTCTTCCCTTCTTTCCCACATTTGTTCAACAATATCCTTAAAACCATATTCTCTGAGTGACATTCTTAGTTTCCTGAACAAAGCATTTTTTATAAAATGATACATATTCTCCACTGATGTTATTTCTGGCTCCAAAATAACAATTTTCTTGTCAGCCATAAGAAAAGTATCGAGGGTATTGTTATGACTCCCAGCACCAAGATCAATAATTACATAATGTTTATTTAATTTCATAATATGCCTGAATAACTTGAGCTTTTGAGTGAATTTTATGTTGTCGGAGGCGAGGGAATGGATGTCTCCAGTTATTAAGGACATATTATCTACGCCGGTCTTCACTGCAAGTTTATTGAGAGAGGCCCCCGCCTCAAAAAAGTCTGTCAGAGATTTTTTTGGTCTGCTGATACCGAGAAATGAATGGAGATTTGCCCCTCCTATGTCTATGTCTATTAAGGTAACCCTCTTTCCTTTTCTAGCTATATAAGTACCCATCGCGCTTGTTACAAAAGTCTTTCCCGTGCCACCCTTGCCGCCACCGATTGCCCAAATTTTACCTTCTTTTTCTATCATCAATTTTACTATATTTTAACCACAACCATATATTGTATTAAACAATATAAATAAATAAGATATTGGCGTCAACTGCAACTGGTTACATTCCCCAGGGAAACTCCTTTTATTAAGCCAGAACATCTAGGGGTTCATTTCCAAATCCGCGACAAGCGATAGCTACATTCGATGCGCAAGTTTTGGGAAATAGCTACAGCGACCATTGTAGAAAGGCTAAGGCTACATGGTAAAAAAACACTTTGCTTTTGCCCCAGAGAATAAATGGGGACAGAATAAAAGGGGCCAGGCTATTTCCTCAAAACCTTTTATAATCACGCAATCTGAAATACTTGCGGAACGTCTCCAATTATTGTAATTTGATTTTTTTTATGCTATATATCTTCTTGAATTTTTGGACAAGCATCTACACATGACATTGCTTAATTTAATTCCTTTTTCTTTTATTGTTGGCTTTTTAGGAGTCCTTTTCGCAATTTTCCTCTATTTTTTTGTCAAAAGATATCCGACAGGAACCGAAATTATGGATGCAATCGCGGAAACAATTCATTCAGGTGCTATGGTTTTTTTAAAAAAAGAATACACTTACATTTCAATTTTCGTGATCATAGTTTTCGCAGTACTGTGGAAACTCTTTTCCATCTACACAAGCCTTGCCTTTTTAACAGGAGCCTCCTGTTCTATGCTTGCCGGCTTTATAGGACTTAAAGCCTCTACGCGTTCTGCTGTCCGGGCGACACAGGGTGCCATTCAGGGTGGAACTCCCTCAGCCCTGAACATTGCTTTTCAGGGAGGAGCTGTGATGGGAATTTCAGTGGCAGCGCTAGGAGTTGCTGGAATTGGCATTTTTTACTTTTTCACAAAAGATCCCTTAATCATCAACGGATTTGCCATGGGTGCCAGCTCGGTGGCGCTTTTTGCTCGAGTGGGAGGCGGAATCTTTACCAAAAGCGCAGATGTTGGCGCAGACCTTGTAGGAAAAGTTGAAGCAGGCATACCTGAAGACGATCCACGGAATCCAGGTGTCATTGCTGATAACGTCGGCGATAACGTGGGAGATACTGCAGGAATGGGAGCAGATCTTTTTGAATCCTATGTTGGCTCTGTCATCGCCTCTATAGCCTTAGGTTCAACCTTAGCTCCTGCCCTCAACTATATGTCCCTGCCCTTGCTTCTGATTGTGGTCGGTCTGCTTAGTTCCATCATCGGAGTTTTCTCTATGAACTTTTTAAAGAATATAAGCCCTCAATCTGCCCTGAGGAATGCATATTATATTAGCAGTCTTTTATTCTTAGCCGGGGCTTTTTTCTCCATAAAGGTTATTCTGGGTGATCTAAACGTATTTTGGGCAGTTTTAACCGGTATGCTCGCTGGAGTTTTGATAGGACTCGAAAGCGAGTATTTTACTTCTGGCCCCCCGGTTAAAACCATAGCCAGAACAGCCCAAACAGGGAGCGCTCCAGCTATTATAATCGGGCTCGCTATTGGTTTCCAGAGCACTATCCTTCCTCTTCTCACTATTGCAGCCACTATTTTCATCTCCTTTAGATTAGCAGGGCTCTATGGTATAGCTATCTCGGCAGTAGGCATGCTGGCCACTATCGGTATCGTCATGTCCACGGATTCTTACGGGCCAATTGCGGATAATGCGGGGGGAATAGCAGAAATGTCCAAAGCAGGCCCGAAAATCAGAAAGATAACGGATAAGCTCGACTCTTTAGGAAACACTACTGCGGCAATTGGCAAAGGATTTGCTATAGGCTCAGCTGCCGTGACTGCTTTGGCTCTCTTCTCTGCTTTCCAGAAAACAGCAAATCTCAAATTCATAAGTCTGACCAATGTCGAAACAGTCATCGGTCTTCTCATCGGAGCTCTTATGCCTTTTGTTATGGCTTCGTTGACGATGAAAGCTGTAGGGAAAACAGCTGATAAAATGGTTCAGGAGATAAGAAGGCAGTTCAAAGAAATAAAAGGTTTAATGGAAGGAAAGGCCAAGCCTGATTCTGACCGCTGCATTGATATTGTAACTCGTGGAGCTTTAGCAGAGATGATTCTCCCCGGCCTCTTAGCCATTGTTGCCCCGCTTGCTGTTGGCTTTTTTATCGGCCCTGAATCTCTTGGCGGATTTTTAGTCGGGGCCACCTCTACTGGAGTTCTCCTGGGGATATTTATGTCCAATGCAGGAGCCGCTTGGGACAATGCCAAAAAATGGATTGAAGAAGGAAACCTGGGGGGAAGGGGGACAGAAGTTCACCGTGCCGCTATCATCGGAGATACCGTTGGTGATCCCTTAAAAGATACAGCTGGTCCCTCCATGAATATTCTGATCAAGCTTATGGCGGTGGTCAGCCTTGTTTTTGCCCCCTTGATCATGTAGTGCATAAAATAGGGACAGAAAAACATGTCTCTCTAGTAAGCATCCTCAAACCCGTGATATAGAAAAGATCAGGATGGGTGATTGAGAAAACCGTGAGCAAGGCTGAGCGGGCATGGTTCCTGGGGTCAGACTTTATCATGAAGTAATGTTCATAGATAAAATTCAGTCCGATTATCAACATGAGGACAAAGTCTGACCCCGAGAGGAGAGCGAAGCCTGTATCCGAGCGGGATTTCCTCGCTGGGGAAATTCCGCGTGTTTTCGAAACACTCAGCCTGATCAACTATTTTCCCTCTTACAACAGAACATGAAAAGCTTGCGCCTTTCCCCTTTTTATTGATATTCTTCCCTAATTCAGTTATAATTCTCGCCTCTTTAGATTCGCCTTAAGTGCAACCGAGACAAAGAAGATGAAAGTAAACGTGTGGAATACTATCGTCCAACTCAGCAAAGAAAGAGGAGTGGAGACAAATGTCATCGTCAATGCCATTGAAGAATCTCTCAAAGTTGCCTCCACTAAATACTTCACCCATAATGAGAAAATCAGCATCTCTTTCTTGCCTGAAAAGGGTGAACTAAGAGTCTACACAAACAAAAGAATCAGCGAAAATCCTGAAAATCTGGCCACTGAAATCTCTCTTGAAGATGCAACGGAAATAAATGGCTCAAAAAAAATTGGAAACAATATCGAAATCGATCTCCCTTCAAACATGTTAGGTCGAATAGCAGCCCAAGCAGCCAAAAAGGTCATCTTTCAGAAAGTCAGAGATGCAGAGCAAGAAAAAATTTATAGCATATTCGCTCCTCAACTTGGTCAAATTGTAACAGGTGTCTTAAGAAGATTTGAGCAGAATGAAAATATGATTCTTGAAGTGAATAAAACTGAGGTCCTCCTCCCCTGCCCGGAAAAGCTGATGGATGAACAATTCAAGATAGGAGATAGAGTTAAGGCTGTAATTATCCATGTTCTGAAAGAAAATAAAGGACCTCAGGTCATTGTTTCCAGGGTTGATGCAAGATTTTTAGCGAAACTCCTGGAATTAGAAATCCCAGAAATAGCAAACGGCAATATTGAAATAATAGATATTGTCCGCGAACCTGGAGAAAGAGCAAAGGTTGCAGTTCTCACTAAAGAAAAAGACATAGATCCCATCGGAGCCTGCATAGGGGTAAGAGGAAACAGGATCATGGCCATCAGCCAAGAATTGCATGGAGAAAAAATTGATATCATCGAGTGGTTAGAAGATCCTATCTTCTATGCCAAAACTGCCCTCAGCCCGGCAAAGGTCGGAAAAGCCTTTATCCTCGATAAAAAATATAATATTATGCAAGCTGTCGTTTCAAATGATCAGCTTTCCCTTGCTATCGGCAAGAAAGGGATAAATGTCAGGCTTGCTTCGAGGCTAATAGGGTGGAAAATAGAAATCAAGGAAGATCAAAGCCAAAAGCACTTAATTTAAAGAGATAAAATCTTATGGAAAGTCAAGAAAAGAAAAAAAACGCCAAGCCAAAAGATAAGACCGTAAAAGCTTCGACAAAAAAAATTCTGCTTCGAGAAGGTCTAAGTTCAAAAGAACTCTCTGGAAAAACAGGAGTCAGCTCTAAAGATATCATCGAAAAGCTTAGGTCACTCGGGTATTCCATAAATGTGAATGATGCTATCAGTGATTCTTTAGTCAAACTTATCTCCGAAGAATTTAACCTTAATATAGAATTGGTTACCTTCGAAAAAGAAAGGCAAATCCAAGCAGAGAGTGATCCCAAGGAACTGGTTTTAAGACCCCCTATAGTCACCATAATGGGTCATGTTGACCACGGTAAAACTACTCTTCTGGACGCTATCAGACAATCAAATTTAGTTGCGAAGGAATCCGGAGGCATCACTCAGCACATAGGAGCATACAGAGTCTTTCATAATAACCGCCCTATAACTTTCATCGACACTCCTGGCCATGAAGCTTTCACACTATTAAGAGCTCGTGGAGCACATTTAACTGATATAGTGGTTTTGGTTGTTGCTGCAGATGATGGAGTAATGCCTCAAACAAGAGAAGCAATTAGCCACGCTAAAGAGGCAGGCGTTCCTATAATAGTTGCTATTAACAAAATTGACAAAAAAGATGTTGATATTGATAAAGTCAAACAACAATTGTCAAAAGAAGGAATTCTATTAGAAGATTGGGGAGGAGACATTATCAGCGTGGATGTCTCCGCCAAAGAAAAAACAAACCTGGAAGAGCTTATGGAAATGATCCTTCTTCTGAGCGATGTTATTGAAATCAAGGCTAATCCTAAAGTCGAGGCACAGGGAGTTGTCCTGGAGGCCCGTCTGGATGCCCAGAAAGGCGCTGTAGCCACAGTTATCATTCTACATGGTGTTCTCAGCCAGCGCGATGCCTTTATTTCCGGAACTTGTTATGGAAAAGCCAGAGCCCTCTTTGATGAAGACGGAAAAACGTTGAAAGAAGTAGAGCCTTCTGTTCCTGTAGAAATTCTTGGTTTCTCTGATGTGCCTGAAGCTGGGGATTCTTTTCTGGTCGTCTCAGATTTAGAAACGGCTAAACAGATCTCTCAATACCGGCACTCCAAGGTTAAAAAAGCAGGGCCAACAAGACCTGAGCACCTCACACTGGATGAACTTTTCAAGAAAATCGAGGTAGGTGAAGCCAAGGAACTTCCCCTTATTATTAAGGCCGATGTCCAAGGTTCAGTTGACGTTCTCACAGAGGTCCTTCCCAGCTTAAGCCTTGATCTAGCCACAAAAGTCAGCAAAAAACCTGTTAAAGCTGGCGAAAAGACAGAAGTAAAAAAGGATAAATCCAAAGAAAAAACAGATCACGAAAAAGTAAAGATAAAGATAGTGCATTCAGCTACGGGTAGCATCACTGGAACCGATGTCTTTCTGGCATCTGCGGCAAACGCTATCATCATTGGCTACAACACCAAACCAGCCCAAAAGATCCTGGATCTGGCCAAAAAAGAAAATGTAGAAGTCAGAAGCTACAAAGTTATTTATGAATTAACTGAAGACATAAAGAAAGCCATGTTCGGCTTGTTAGAGCCTACAATAAAAGAAACATACTTAGGAAGTGCTGAAATAAGGAAAACCTTCCGTGTTTCAAAGGTTGGAGTTATTGCTGGCTGCTACGTTACTGATGGAATAATAACTCGAAATGCAGAAGCCAGAGTTATCAGGAACGGAGAGGTTGTCCATAAAGGCCGAATTTCTTCTCTTAAACATCTCAAAGACAATGTCAACGAAGTCACTAAAGAATATGAATGCGGTATCCGTTTTGAAAATTTTAAGGAATTCCAGGAAGCCGACATCATAGAGACTTTCCTGACCGAAAAGGTTATGCCAGGGCAGCAATAGGCTTTTTATTTCTTCAATGATCATAGGATTTTTATCTTTAGAGATTTATATTCCCTACTCTCATTCCCTGAAAGAAAAGAGAACAAGACTATCTGGTCTAAGAAATCGCTTGAAGAATAGATATAATGTGGCTTTTGCTGAGCTGGATTACCACAAAAAGTGGCAACGAACAACAATCGGCATGGTGACTCTAAACAACCAAAAGAAGATTATAGAGAGTCTTTTCAGCAAAATCATTGCAGATACAGAGAAGAATATAGATGGACATATCATTGAACATCAAATTCATTATTTCTGATATAGGGGTTTGATTGCTGTAGGGGCTTGATTTATCAAGCCCACATTATAAAAATATTAAAATATTATTAAAGCCAAAAACACAAAGCTTAAAGAACAAAAAAGATACGGTATGCGAAACCAATGGCCACGCGAAGACAGAAAAGGGTTACCAGCTTAATAAAAGAAGAACTCAGTCGTCTCCTGGTTGAGGAGATCCAGGATTCATCTTCTGGATTGATAACTATCACCAGGGTTGAAATGAGTCCTGATTTGAAAACAGCCCACATCTATCTGAGTATTTTCGGTGGTGAACAAAAAGAGACAACCCTTGAACTTTTGGATAAAAATAAAGGACACCTGAGAAAATCTATTGCCTCTAAAGTCAAATTAAAGTATAATCCCTTGCTAATTTTTTCTTTTGACCAAAACCCTGATTACGAAGCAAAAATTGATAAGCTCTTAGAAAATATAAGAAAAGATGAAAAATGACCCTCTGAGCTTAACCACCCAGAAAATACTCGAAAGCCAGCGTATTGTTATCACTTCTCATCTCAGGCCAGATGGTGATTCCATATGTACCAGCCTTGCCTTGGCCTTTATGGGGGAACTCCTGGGAAAAGAAGTGGAGATTATAAATAAGGATAATACTCCGTTTCCTCTCAACCACTTCCCCAATATCGAAAAAATCAAGATCGGACAAATCCCTCCCCAAGGTTTTGATATGGCCATTCTCCTTGAATGTGCTAATGTTTCCCGCTCCGGGCAGGAGAACCTGGATAACTATTTTAAAATTAATCTGGATCATCACCATTCCAATGATTATTATGCGGATATAAATTGGGTTGAACCCGAGGCATCTGCAGTAGCAGAAATGGTTTACAGACTTGGAAGAAAATTAGATACACGGTTTACCTCTCAGATAGCCAATCATCTTTATTGTGGGATTGTCTCAGATACAGGATCATTCCAATTTTCCAACACCAACGCAAGATGTTTCGAGGTCTGCCATAAATTAATCGAGTCTGGAGCTAGCCCCATCAAAGTTTCTGGGCTTTTATTCAACAATAACTCTCCAGAAAAAATTAAACTTTTAGGCCAGGTCCTTTCCACTCTGCAGATGAATGAAAAAGGTAACATTGCTATGATCACCATGTTCAAAAAAAATTTAGATTCTCTTAACCTCAAAGAAATAGATACTGAAGACATCATTACATTGGCCCGCTCTATCAGTGCAGTGGAAATGGTTCTCTTTTATAAAGAAATTAAGGAAGATACCTTCAGGGTCAGTCTCAGGTCAAAAGGAGGGGCTAACGCTGCTTTTATTGCTGAACATTTTGGCGGAGGCGGTCATCTTCACGCAGCAGGCTTTACTGTCACTGGCAAATACGACAGATTAATAAAAGAAATTCCTGAAACAGTTGATAAACTCTTGAAAGAGCAAGAAAGAATCAAGACTAAGAATACTCAGAAACTTATTGACTCATACTAAGTTATGGACGGGCTTATCCTCGTAGATAAACCACAAAACTTCACGTCCCACGATATCGTCCTCAAAATAAGAAACATTCTAAACATCAAGAAGGTCGGACACTATGGCACTCTGGATCCTTTAGCCACCGGCTTGCTGCTTCTTGCCTTAGGAAAAGCTACAAGGTTTTTTCCTTTCTATTCTACTACAGATAAAGTATATGAGGGACTAATAAGATTGGGATTTTCCACTGATACATATGACTCTGCTGGAAAACCCACTTCATCAGAAGAGAAGAACTATCCCCAAAAGGACAACCTTTTAAAATCTATGAAAAAATTCGAAGGCGAGATTCTGCAACTCCCTCCCCCCTATTCTGCAAAAAAATATAAAGGAAAACCTTTGTATGCATTAGTGAGGGAAAAAAAAGAATTTGAATTAAGACCAAGTAAAGTCTTTATCCATTTTTTTCAATTAATAAAATACAATCCTCCCCTTCTAGAATTTAAGGCGAAATGCTCATCTGGAACTTATATCCGTTCTCTCGCTCATGATTTAGGGGAAGGCCTGGGATGCAGAGCTCATCTCTCCGAGCTTACCAGAACAGATGTGGGAAATTTTAACATAAAGGAGAGTCGCTCCATTGGAGAAATAAAAGGACTGGCTGATGCAGGAAAGATTGATAAGTTTCTCATTCCTTTTGAATCACTCCTTCCTGAATTTCCTAAAATTATCCTCAAAGAGAGAGGCTCTGCTCTGGTCAAAAATGGCAATTTGGTTTCTCCTGAAAATATCCAGAAAATAATTCTTGATGAATCTTCTTCTGCCGATATCTCCCCTGAAAGAGAGGAAGTATTCAGGATGTTTAGTCTTGAAGGAAAATTTCTTGCTTTAGCCAAAAAAATGCCTGAAAAAAGTTGCTTCCATCCTTTCTTAGTCATTGACTCAAAGGAAGCGGATAAATAAAATAAAAGAAATGAAAAAAAGAGAATTATTTGCTTCCCGCTGGGGAATTATTTTTGCCGGCCTGGGAATGGCTGTGGGCACCGGAAATATATGGCGTTTTCCACGAATTGTCGCCCAACAGGGAGGAGGAGCATTCCTCATTCCCTGGATTCTTTTCCTTTTCCTCTGGTCCATTCCTCTCCTTATAATTGAAATATCCATAGGCAAGAAAACCCGGTCGGGAGTTATCGGGTCTTTCGGAAAAATCATTGGCGAAAATTATGCCTGGATGGGGACTTTTGTCACCTTTGTCACTACAGCCATCATGTTTTACTATGCAGTAGTTACTGGCTGGTGCCTAAAATATTTCCTGGCAACATGCTTCCAGGACTTAATCAAAAAGGACTCGCTGGCATTCTGGAATTCTTTTACTTCTTCCTGGGAACCGGTTCTTTTTCTCTTTGCCGCTCTGGGGATCGGCGGCTTCATAATCCACAAAGGAGTTGTAAAAGGAATAGAGAGGGTTAATAAAATTCTTATCCCGGCTCTTTTTATTATACTGATCATAGCCTGTGTGCGCAGTCTGACTCTTCCTTCTGCTTTTCAAGGTTTAAATTTTCTTTTTTCTCCTAATTTTGCCAGATTGGCTGATTACAAAGTATGGTTGAATGCCCTGAGCCAATCTGCCTGGTCTACAGGAGCAGGTTGGGGATTGATCCTTACCTATGCTGTTTATTCCCACAAAAAAGAAAATCCTGTGCTGACAGCAACCACGCTTGGTTTCGGAAATAACCTCGCCTCACTTCTGGCAGCGGTAGCTGTCATTCCAACTGTTTTTTCCTATTTTTCAACGCAAGATTTCTCCCATCAAAAAGTCCTCGAAGTGCTGCAAGCAGACAGTCAAGGTCTGACTTTTATCTGGATTCCTAATCTGTTTTCAAAAATACCTGCTGGCTCTTTTTTTCTGGCACTTTTCTTTCTCGCTCTTTCCTTTGCTGCCTTTTCCTCTCTTATTTCCATGATGGAACTTGACACTCGTATTTTGATGGATGCGGGATTCTCAAGAAAGAAAGCTATATCACTGATATGCATATGCGCGTTCCTTCTCGGGCTTCCTTCTGCTATAAGTATGGGATTTTTTTCAAATCAAGACTGGGTCTGGGGTTTAGGCCTAATGGTTAGCGGCTTTTTCTTCACGATCGCAGTCCTTAAGTATGGTCCAAAAAAATTCCGCCAAAATATCATTTCCACTCCTGGCAGTAAGGTAAGATTAAATAAATGGTTTGATATACTTGTCACTTTTCTACTCCCTCTTCAGTTTTTGGTGATGCTTGGATGGTGGCTCTGGAAAAGTTACTCTGGAAATCCTCATAACTGGTTTAATATAACCTCTCCCAACTCCATAGGCACTGTCCTTTTTCAATGGATCATAGCCCTTGGATTATTTATTCTTTTAAACAAAACCATCGCAAAAAAAATGTTAAGTAATAAAAATGAATCTTGAAGCTCTTCTTTTTATGGTTTTTATTTTTGCCGTCTGTCTGGGTGGCTTTGCTTACAGCCTCTATCTATCTTCTAAAAATAGATAGGGCTAGACTTAAACCCCAGATCTTCAATCAATCCTTGAATTTTAATCCAAAATATTGTATTTTAAGGTTGAAATGAGACTGAACAAAAATCAAATAGAGCATATGGCTTCCATTATCCTTCGAAACCTGCTTAAAGAGGAAAAAATTATCTCTGATAACAGGAATAAGCTTAATGATAGCCTTATGAATCTCATAACCGATGAGTTTCAAAAAGAAGACCAGCTTGACCAAGAAGTGAGGGAAATTCTCAGCACGCATATGGAAAAAATCCGAAGCGAAAACATCGAATACCAGACTATGTTCAGAATGATCAAAACAAAATTAGCCAAAGAAAGGAATATTGTGCTGTGACCAAGAGATTATCAAGAGAAAAAATCAATTTTTTAGCTCGCCAGATCCTTGATTTTCTGTTTGAAAATGATGAGGTCGAATTCCTTTTTGAACCCAATGAAATAAGACTCTCCGTGGTAAAGACCCTAGAAGAAGAACTACAACTCTATGATTTAATAGATAAAAAAGCTATAGAAAAAATCCAGTCTCAGAAAAAAGCCATCGAAGAAGGAAGCAGGGAGTGGGAAATCCTATACCGCAAATATTACAATGATGAAATCTCGAAGCTCGGAACATTTCTCGAATAAAACTGCCTTAAATAAGGGGGGAAAAAACTTAATAGAATTCGAAGAACTAGTCCGCTATTCTGAAACCGATCAAATGGGAGTTGCTCATAATAAAAATTACTTCGGGTGGTTTGAGATAGGTCGAACAGAATATTGCCGCCAAAAAAATATTCCTTATAAAGACATCGAAGCGCAAGGATTCTACTTGGTTGTTGTCGAGGCTTTCTGTAAATACAAGAAACCACTAAAATATGATCAAAAATTCATTATTCGCGTTTTCTTGGAAAATATAACTCCAAAGAAACTAGAGTTTGCTTATGAACTGGTAACCAAAGAAGAGAAAAAATTGATAGCCTCAGGTCATACAGTCCACATCGTGACTAATTCAGATGCAAAGACTTGCTCTCTCCCACCCCATATAGTTAATAGTTTGAAAGCTTCTTAGCTTCAATCAATATTTCCTCGTATGACCGATTTATGACTACTTTTTTCCTGAAAATTGATTCCAGGACAGCAACAGCCTTTCTTTTGTTTTCCGATGTCGGGTGAGCGTATCTCATGGTCATTTCAATTCTGCTATGACCCAGAATCTCTTTCACAGTGACAAGATCCACGCCTCCCATAACCATTAATGTCGCTGCAGTATGTCTCAAATCATGAAATCGAAAATCTGGAATTCCAATCTTCCGGCACGCTGATTTAAAAGCCGTATATACACATTTTCTGCGCTCTCTTTTTTTCGGATTATAAAAAACAAAGTTGCTTTCCCTTTTGATATCCTTCAAGGTTTCCGCCACTAAAGAATTCATTGGGACCTTTCTTGCGACTCCCGATTTTGCCTCTTTTATGAAGATATAATATTTATCAAAATCGATGTCATTCCAACGCAAATTGAGGACCTCTCCCCTTCTCATCCCTGTATTCAAGGCGACAACAATTATTGGTTTCAAATGATCCGGGGCAACATCAATCAATCGCTCTGCCTCTTTCCTTGTAAGGATACGAATTTCGATTTTTCGCTCCTGGAGAAATTTGACTTCGTTGACAGGATTCTCGTAAACGACCTTCCACTTTTTGGCCAGATTGAACATGTGTCTGAGACAAGCGAGTTCCCTGTTTAGCGTAGCAGGCAGCACTTTCTCCAGTCTCTTCTTTTTATACTCCTCTATTTGCATGGGAGTTATCTTTGAAAAAAGCTTGCCTTTGAAATGGGAATATAAATTTTCTATACTCCATCTGTCCCTTTGCCAGGATCTCTTCTTGTTTATCTTTCCATATTCGAGGTATCTTTCTGCAAAATCTTCAAAGCTTATCCGGCTATCTTTCTTGAATCTATACTCTCCCCTCAGAATATCAGCCTTGACAGCGGCCAGGGCATTCTCAGCATCCCTTTTGCTGCCAACGGGCTTCCGGATCCTCCTGCCATCAGCATAGAAATCGATGTAGTATTTGTTTCCGACTTTATAAATTCCCATAATTCACCTTCTACCACTATAAATTTCAACCCTTAACTTACCAATAAAATCCTGTAGTTTCTTATCAATAGAGAATCCGTAAACTTCATTAATTTTATATTCAAATATACCAATTTCTATATTGACTTTTTTTATTAATTCCCCTGATTGTTCATTAATTGCATATTTTTCTCCCTCTTCAACTTTTTCTCTTTTTTGGAACTTAAACATATTCAGAAATGAAATCAACGAATTATTCAATTCTGGTGAAAGCATATATGCTTTGCTCATTAACTCAATAAATTCAGATAGAGTTTTTGAAAACGCATCAGAAGAAAAAGGTTCGAATTTCACAACTTTTTGCATTTTTTGAAGATTAATTTTTAAAGGTATAAAAAATTCTGTGAGTCTACTCTGCCAAAAATCTACAGTTCTTCTTTTTTTTTCTTCACTTAAAGATATTTTTTCTTGTTGGACTAATTTGAATGTTTGATATGCATAGATTCCCGTTATAACTGCCAATGTTACGACAGCCCAAGCCTGAATTTTATCGCTAATTTTAATTTCGGTTAATTTAAAAATGATAAATGTTGCTGATATCCAGAAAAACCCTATTAAAATCCATGGAATTATTCCCTTTACCCATTTCCAATTTATTTTCATTTTATTCATCTCCGTTCAATCCCCCTATCTTAGGCCAGGATCTGTGCCCTAAACATTAATTTTCAGAAATTCTCCTTGTTCATCTTCCTTTCCACAAATGCTTTTAAGGCCAGCCTTTTTCTCCCATCACATCTTCTTTGGTCTCAGGGGCAATTTTTATTAAAAAAGGTATTTTTCTTACATTAAATAAAAACCAATTGCCTCCGCAATTTCTGCAACGCCCTAAAGCATGATTACTTTTTTCATCTCTTAGGGTTTCCTCTACATCTTCTGAGAATTTTACTAATTTTTCACTTTTAATTTCGTTTAATGGCATTGAATCGATAGGAAAAAAGCCTCCATTCTTTTCTGAAGCCAACCGTTCAAAACGAATCCTATGATCTTTTCCGCATTTTGGACATGGAATTTCAACAATATTCCATCCAACATCTAAACCCATAAATTCGTTAAGCATAATGAAGGGAAACAGCCCGTGTTCTTCCGTTCCATTTTTGAGCTTATATGGAGCCTTAATCAATCTAAATATATAGCCGAATTTAATCCATGCCTTATTTTTGATATTATTATTATTTTTCATAATTCTCTCCCCTTTTTTATCTATCTTAATCCCTCTATTTCAGGCCAGGATCCGCAGCCTAATCCAAGTATAAAATTTTACACATTCAGCTTTTCTTTTTCCCTTGCTCCTTTGCTTCTTTATTTTTTTCTTTTCTTTTTTCTTTTTCGGCGGCTCAAATTTCGTGATCTCGCTGTCATCGAGCAACCAACCGCCGTCAGGAGTTCGCGGCATCATCAACCTCCTTTCTTCTTCTCTGTAAAAACTCGAATATTGACAATTATTCTTGCGGATATTCATCTTCGTGAGCTTCTGCTCTAACTGGATTAACAAAGAAACCAGTTTCTTTTTGAAGCAATTCCATTTGTTTCTGATGCTCTTCTGTCCAATTTGGTAAATAGAGATAGTAGAGGTCGAACGAATGTCCGACCCCTGGTTTGCTTATTTCCGTGGCAATGCCAATTACCGTCTTAAAGTCCAAATTCTGACCTCTGGTTATGAAACAGCGCGACCCAAGCTCGGCACATCTGTATTTCCTATCAACAGTATGAGGGAGTGCGAGCAACACATAAATAATCCCGGAGGGAGAGCGCAACATTCTCGATCTTACCTTGTTTTCCGAGGAAAGATGGATGAACTCAGCAAACAACTTACCAAGAATTCTGCGGCTGAACCTTTCTTCCCTGGCCATAATTCGGAGAATAATCTCTCCATCGTCCGGCGAGCTGCTGAATTCGAGATTGCCTTTCAGCACGTATTTCGCGATATCTTCGATTACATCATCCCAGAAATAACTAATCTTATCTTCTTCCTTTTTCCTCAAATACTCCGGCTTCTTAACAAAAGAGTCCCACATCTCGCCTTCCATAAGGACAGCAGTGTATTTCTCCGGCAGTTTTCTTCCCGAATGCAGATAAAGCGCTAATAGATTTTCTTCACCGGCCAGAAAAGGCGTTTTTTTTCCTGCCATGTAGAACCGCTCTTTCGCCGTAAGATATTTTATAAAATCTGATATGGTATCAAGCTCCTGAAGAATGATATCAAAAGATATTTCATCAAAAACGTGAACGAAACCCTTGCCAAAATCTCCATAGAATATCGGGACTTTGTCTTTTCCTCCCAGAGCGACCACGATTCTGTGGATTTTCTGATCATTCTTGGAAGGCAAGCCCAGTCCCTGACCCCCGTCTTTTTTAATAACATGCGGAGCAGATTTAAGCCATCGTTCAGCTCCATAGACCTGTTTTGCCGATTCCTTTACAGCTCGTCTGTTCCATCGTTTCCAAACGGTTTCTATATCGCTACTTTCGGAGACCTGGATTTCCTTTACACTAAATATGATAATGTCTGGCCCGCAAGCGGCCAAAATGTCACAAAGCTCCTTATTCTTTTTCCCGCGTGGATTGGCATAGGTCCAGAGAGACAGGAAGGTTCCTCTGCATATATGGAACACGAATTCTTCTGCTTTGTTTTTCATAACCTCATTGTTTATTTATATAATCCTTATCACAAGAAGAAATCAAGTCCAATAAAAATGTTCTTTTTCAAGAATTCCCATCCTCCCGTCTTTCAACGTGATAACTCTCCTCTCCCCTGCATAGCCGGCTTTAATCACTATCGAGCCGTTGCCTTATGGTGCCTATTTTCTTAAATTGCATGAGAACCTCATAGACGAACGGTCTCCGTTTAATCCATAGTTAAAAGTATTAGTCCGCTACCATTCGTTAAATTTAGCCTTTTTTATCCATTTTTTTACGGACATTATTGAGGACCCTGAGCCGCTTCAACTCCTCGTCCTTTTCCTTTAGCTCAGCCTGCATCTCCCTGATTCTTTTGGCCGCAAATCCCTGATCAGACCGAGGCACAGCACTTATGACTTTAATGTTGACGTCACCAACATAGCCTTCAGGATGTGGGGCAAACTTGAAGAGAATATCAATAAACTTAGTGAGATTGCGGTTACTTTGTGCAGCCCACTTCTTGAGAAACTTCTCTCCCCCTAAAGTTTGATACGCAGCCAGGAGATCGTTGATCAGGCCCTCTACAGAACGTTTCTTTCCGTTTTTGCAGATTATATCTCTGGGTTCGCCTTTAGGCCTGCCCGGACTTAATGACTTATGACCCTTAATAAACTTCCCTTTTTTATCTCTTCCTTGCTTTTCCTTCATTTTTAACATTCCCACATAGGCTTATAAAAGCCCATTTATTTGACTATCGCTACCCCTTTATTGTCCATTTTTAGCCCCTTTATCCCGTTTCCCCTGAAATAATACGAGACGGAATAGAAAAGGCTGTTTTCTCGGGGTGGCTGGTTGACATAATCATCATTCTCCGACACAGCTACCCCATATAATCTGGTTGTCTGACTTTTCCTCACCCGCACCTGCGGCTCTTCACACAGCTTACAAAGCTTTTCGTTCATAGTTTAGCCTCCTTTAAAAAATCATCGACCCTAAAATAAATCCTCTGTTATCATTCATAGTTTTTAGCTTGAGATGATGAATGTATGGTAGATATATAGATACAGTAGCTCTCAGTAACCGTCAGAATGAGCCTTGACGGTAGCTCTGACATACCTACTTTCTATCATTCTTTGCATCCATAAAAGTCATATTTGAAAGTCAATTTGTAAAGATTATCCCATCGGGTATGGCCGCCGAATTGTTTCTTTCTTATCCAACCTGTGGCCTCCAGTTCCTTGACGGCCCTTGAGATCGTCCCATTGTCTGAGCAGCCTTCAACTCCTCTCATTGCGCTATATGGCAGTTTAATATCGCCATTATTCGAGCCGTTGAATCGTCCTTTCAAATGCAGATAAAAGATTTTTGCTGGTGCACTTAATTCTCGCCAATCCTCCTCTTTCAGTGTCCGGCGTTCAATCCCTACGTGTGGCAAACCTCCACGTTTCCTTCGCTTTGTCACTTGAGCAGCTCCCGGGCCTTCTCATCCCAATCAACGCGCTCAACGACGTTCTGCTTGATATAATCCTCAAGGTCCTGGCTATCCAGGACAATTCTCTTCCCAATTTTATAAGAACGGATCTCTCTCTTTGCTACAATCTCATATAGAAGTCGTTGGCTTAAACTCGAATATTCAGCCGCTTGTTTGATCGAGAGAAATCCTTTATCCATTTTCAATTAATAAGATAAACAAAGATTCCCATTATTAAACCTTGGTAAATATACAGTTTAAATCACGGGCAATTTGACTTTCAGTTTGCTGGCCAAATGAACGATCTCTTCAAATCCCTCAAAATTCTCATCATCCTGTGTTGTAAATCTGCGACCGCTCGATCTGGCAGCCTTTATCAGCTTGATAAAAAAGGCATCCAGCTTTCTGTAGATAGCCTTTTCCTCTTCCGGGATCTTCATGGCTCGCCATGAGACAAGTCCGTCAGGAGTGTCGCCAGGGATCTCACGGTTGATCTTCTTGATCCCCTTTTCAATCGCCTTCCTGTGGACCGGGCCAGGATTTGACTCGCCGTTTATCCATCGCCTGACTTGCCTCCCCGTGCAGCCGATAAACGGCGCGGTCCGCTCCGGTGATAGATCTTTAATGATCATCGTCTCTCTCAAAAGTTCAATTAAGTTCACCATTTTAGTACCTCTCACATAACATAGAAGTCTTTCGGACATTTGTCAAGTTCCTTTTAAAACTTCAATTATGAAATATATGGATTTAAAGTGGCCGAGCTACAACGCAATCGTAAAAGTTTTACTTGACAAATAATTGAGGGGTGTTATATTAAAATTGTCCATTAAGTGGACAGGGATGGTTCGTACGAACTGTCGGAGCCTTGAGAAATCAAGGCTTTTTTTTTATCCCAAAAATACTCTCCCCCATCCTTCTATTTTCTGTGTCCAAATCTGCATGTTGAATTTCTGCTTTACAATATTATTAATCCTCATCCCAAATGCGCCAGGGGGATTCTGTGCTTTGCCTTTTTCATGAAGATACAGATGTTTGCATGGGTGAGCCAGAATGTCAGCAATTTGAAGTCCTGTAACATTTGACTTCTTGGATTTTGTCTTGATTTTTTTTGTTGTTAATGCCATCTGGAAGAAGGGGGGTTTACGGAAATAAGTCCCCCCATTGTAGATATTGAGATATTCATTTTCCAGTTCCCTGTCTTCCTCTTTCCCCCTTTTCTCTGTCAAGATATCCCCCCTGTAATTAAAAATATTTAAATAACCACAATATCTTTCAATCATAGCAGTCAGGGTGTAGTGGTAAGGGTGGAAGGCTGATTTTCCATGAGTTTCAATATGAAATTTTTTGTCTATCACAACAAGGAATAAGACACAGTTTAAGGCCTTAAGAAAACTTATGAGATCCTCATTAAATGCTTTTTCTTTTTCAGAATCCTGTAGGACATAGAAGGGACCAAGCTTATTGATGATTTCATGTCTATGTAAATTGATGGGCTCATCAGGATCATAGTTAAAATGCTTTTTTTTTAAATCTCCCAGATCAATATAAGCCTGCTCTCTCACAGCTTTCTCCATTGCAACGCCCATCAAGGCTAGATATCTTTCTGAAGGATTGTCATATTTTGGTTTACTATAGTTATGGTAGTGGTGGTCCCCTGATTCATCTATGTATAACCTGAAGAGTTTTCCCATTCTTATCAGGAGTTTAATTTAAAAAAAATGAAATTACAATTTGTTTCAAAATCAAACAAACATTCTTGAAAAATTTATGACCAAATTATGACCATCTCAGTGCGAAAAATGCACTAAATGCAGACTATGCAATTGGATTTTCCCCTGGAGGAGTAATATCCAGGGGTGCTTAGTTGGTCATACAGTCCACATCGTGACTAATTCAGATGCAAAGACCTGCTCTCTCCCACCCCATATAATTAATAGCTTGAAGAGTTCTTAGCTTAAGGAAATTTTTAAAAATGCTTAATAATTTTTAACACTACCTACTATTCATACACTAATATCATTACTCGCCTGTTCTGAGACCTTCCCTCACTAGTCGAATTGTCAGCTATCGGCTTGTCACTTCCATAAGTGATCACTTCCATTCTGTGGAGAGGAAGATGATACTGATTGTGTAGGTATTCCATCACTGCTTCAGCTCTTTTCTTCCCTAAATACACATTCCAGTCCTCTGGTCCTGAGCTATCGGCATGTCCCTGGATTTCAAGATACAGACCTTTATTCTGAGCAATAAGCGTCTCAACAAATCTATCCAATGCCACCTTGGCTTCATCACCAAGTTCGAAGCTCTCGAAATCAAATTTAGCTTCATCATTTTTTATAATCTCTTGTAAAATCAGTTTTCCCTGCGCAAATCTTCTCACTTCACTTATCTTGCCGACTATTTCGGACTTCGTTTGACTCATTTCGGACTGACTCTGGGTAATGAGCGAACCAAGAGTGGTTAATCTTTCATCATGTTCTTTGATTCTCTTCTGATTCTCCTCAACTGCAGTTTCCATCCCTGCTATTTTTTGATCCAGATTAGCCGCTTGTCCCAGCACCATTTTTTTGGTAGCGCAGCCCGTGTTAGCTATCAATCCTATGATAAACACGGCTCCAACAAGAAATGTGATTCTGTTTTTGTTCATTTTTTCCTCCTTCCTTTTTTTTATGATAATTATTTTTTGATAATATGAAATTAATTGAACCTCGTCCAGAATTTTTTCATCATAACACAAACTTTATTATCTTCAAACCTCTTTTTAAGATCCTTTCTGCTATGACTTCACTCTAAATTATTGTTAAGGGGATTTCTTTTCACCGCTATAATACCCTTCTCTTGTTCTCACTTTGTACTTCTTTTTTGAAGTAATAACTTTGATTTCTCGATATTCATTTTCTTGATTTCTATAGGAAGTATATCCGAGTATATACTGATGACTGAGTTCTTTTTTTATCTCTCTTAAAGCAGCGTCCAATTCTTCAGCTTGATTGATGAAAAATGCTTTTCCTCCTGTAGCTCGAGAGAATCTTTCAAGCGAGTAAACAATACCAAAGGAGGTTAATGAAGGAGAATGTTTATACTTTTTTAAATATTGGTCACTCAAAGGAATTTTATAGCCGATGGTAAATATAGGGATATCTACTCTTCTTGCAATTTCAACGGCTTGATAGTGAGAATATTGGCTATCATTCTCAATCCCATCTGTAATCAAAAGAATAGCCCTCTTTTCGTTATTTCCTTTATTAGCAAATTCTGGAGTTACCATAACTGCATCGTTTAAAGCTGTCTGACCATAAGCATTAGTCTTTTCCAGTACAGCCAAAAAATAATTCTTATTACTTGAAAAATTCATACCAACCTCCACTTCTCCATCAGCAAAAATCAATAAAGAGAATTCATCATCAAGACCAAGAAGGAATGTCGCGAGATACTTGAGTGATTCCTTACTCTCTTTCAGCTTATCCTGGATAGCCATGCTTCCACTTACATCAAGGAGAACCGTTAAACTTAAAGGTGCTTTAAAATCGTGGTTGAAGTAGGTTAAATCCTTCTTTTCATTGTTCTCATAAATAGAAAAATCTTCCTTTGTTAGGTCGTTAATGTACCTTCCTTTTTTATCCTGGACTGTTACGGCTATTGAGATGGCACTGACTGCTACAGTATGAGATGTTTTTTTATTTTGTGTTTCTTGCGAAAAGGATGATAGGGAAGATACCTTTACCATTGCCGCAAAAACGAAAATAAAAATGATTGATAATGGCAAAAATTTACTTCGCTTGCTCAGTATGACTCTCCTCATTTTTTTTATTTTCAACACTTTATTATTATTATAGCTTAAAATTGATGGATAAAGGAAACGGGAATTAGTTTAAGAAATATAACCTTTTTTGATTAAATAATCTTTGAGAGCATCTTCCCAGGAAGAAAATTCAGTCAATCCTATCTCTTTTGCTTTTTTATTCTCCAAAACAGAATAAGAAGGCCGGCGAGCTCGAGCCCCGTAGGTTTCAGAATCGATAGGCTCAAGTTTAGGCCTTTTTCCCGTTAGAGAAAATATGGTGCTTGCAAACTCAAACCAGGTGCACTGACCTTCGTTTGTTAAATGATAGAGGCCATAATGTTGTGTGCGGATGAGTTCCCCTATTCTAAGCGCAAGTTCTGCAGATGATGTGGGGGTAACACACTGATCGTTCACTACTCTTAAAGGTTTTCCTCTTTTCTCTACAAATACCATCGCATCAACGAAATTGGTTCCTTTCCCCCAGCAGCATGCTTCTCCATAAAGCCCACAGCTTCGGATAAGGAAATATTTCTCCAGAATATTCTGAACATATAATTCACCGGCTAACTTGGAGGCAGCATAAACATTAAGAGGGTTGGGTTTGTCCTCCTCTACATAAGGCGTCTTCTTATCCCCGTCAAAGACATAATCTGTGCTGAAATGGACCAAGGCCAAACCAAGCTCCTGGCAAATCAAGGCGAGATCCCTGACAGCTATTGAATTAACTCGGAAGGATTTCTGTGGATTTTCTTCGCATTCATCAACTCTATGGTAGGCAGCAGTATTTATGACTACATCAAGGTTAATTTTCGAAAGAGTTTCTTTTGTCTTTTCAGGCTCTGTAATATCAAAATCAGGATAATAAAGAGGAAAAACCTTCTCTCCTTTGAGGACTTCAACCAAATCAGAACCGAGTTGACCGTCAGCTCCAATAATTGCAATTTTCATCTTTAATAAATAAATTCTACTTGAATTACTATTACCAAAATTAAATTCTTGATAGCGCGAGTGATTCTTGTAAAAAAAAGGCCACGGATCTCTCCTTGGCCTCCAGGATTACTTTTATTAAGACTAAAAGAGGAGCCTGTAGCTAATCATTATTTTGGTATCACCCAAGAACCGGCCCTCAAGGAAAATAGATCCTTTAGTTTTAACTCTATTAATCACATCGTACCCGATGGTGGCAATTATCTCTGCCTTCGAACCCTGGCCAGCTCTGCTGTTTGACGAGAAGCCAGCGCCACCTCCAATATATATAGTATCGCTTGCATAGTAATTAAGAAGCAAGCTTGCCATGCCGAAGCCTCTCCAGGGAGCTTCACTAAAAGCAACAGCTCCCCCTGCTGATACGACTAAATCCAATGTACCAGGGGTAATACTATAGAGCACGCCTAAACGCCCTCCAACATAGCCACCTGTACTTCCTCCTCCAAAAGCAGCCATAGGACTGACACTAACCAAGAAGAAAAGTTTTTTGAATTTTTGTATCACTTCAACTCTGGCTGGCTCGGAAACTGCACCAGAATAATCCGTAGCGATAGCTGTAACAGCGTATACACCCTCATCTTCAAATGTTTTTTCCCAGGTAAAAGGCATATCGTTATCCGTATGCCTATCAACTATATTTCTCTCCTCATCGGTAATTTCAAAATCAACTCTCACTACATCTCCGTCGGTATCAGCGACTTCCGAAGCGTCAAAAGTGACCGGTAATCCAACATAATCTTCCACAGCGGAGCTCACCAATCCACTGACAGGAGGAGAATTGATGTATATTTTTGCCTCACAGAGATTTTCAGAAGGCTTGTTTTTTACGTTGAAAGCTGTCCCCTTAAAAACATACTCTCCAGGTTTATCAAAATTTATCTGCCATTTGGGAGAGTCTGAGGTTAAAGTATGAGAAGTTATTTTATTTCCATCTGCATCAAAAACCTCTACTTCCATGGATTTGGCTTCCTGAGAACCGCTCATATCTACGGATATAGGATCATTCAGATTGGCCTTGGCAGGATTAACCATTATATCGCAGACTGCATCAGGAATAATTTCTTCAACTTTACGGAGGGAAACGTTCCCGCACGGCTTGGGCATGACGAATTCGTAATGATTGTAACCTTTTACTACGGTAAAAGAAAAAACAGGAAGAGGTGCTTTGCCTGCCCATTCGATGTTTTCGACCACTTTTATCTTTCCGCGAGCACGAAAGAGCATCCACATCAATTTATCGCCGATAGGCAACTGTTTTTCCTCAAAGGACGCTGTTTCTATCTGTTCAATAAAAGGGAGGTACAGCTCGCCATAGCCAGCTAAGTCGAGACCATATTTGATATCTCCTGAATACTTGTCAAGAATGGTCTTCATAACTTCAGGGACAGGAATTTCGCCTTTAATCCGAACGAAAGTTAAAACTCCCACTCTTTTCAGTTTCTTTGTTTCGTCTGTTTCAGCATATGAACTCAGAGAAAAGACCACAAAAATTCCAATCATCAAGAAAGCTATGGTTTTACTGCACATCTTTACCTCCTTCAGCTAAAAAAGACATGGTCAATGCTTATATATAATTGCCTTTTTTAATTAAATGGATTAAACATTCGCTTGTCAAGAAAAAAGAGATGATTTAGCAGGACTCATCTTCTTGTGAATAACACCTTTTATGGTGTATCATTTTTCTCGGTATCACATCATCTCTAAAGCACAATACATGCCAATATTTAAAATAAGGAAATTTAACTGGAAATGATCATATTTCCTTTGTTTTCAATAGATAAAAGAGAAAGAGAAGCAAGAATTAAAAGAATTGCTTAGTCCTGTATTCTAGAAAAAATTCCATACCTATGGCAATAAATCCATAATGACCGTTATAGGCTGAACCCTCCTGCTCACCATGTACAGGGCTCTCTAAACTGTCCATATCTAAAATGATTCGAAGATGAGGTGTTTTTTTCATCGCTCTCTCAACCCATCTGCTGTTAATTTCCGACAAACCAAAATGTTTAATCTTTCACCCTTTGCATGCTTCATTTAAACCGTCATGATTCTTATCTATCTTGTTAGATAATAATAATTTAAGTTGATTTTGTTAAATGATATTTGTATTTTATATGGTTAATATGGGTTTATTCTATTTCTCTTGCGACTAAGAAACTTTTAACAATGCTTCGGATAAGCCCGGAGTCCTTGGGGGCAGATCTTAGGGCGTTCTCAAAAAAGGGCTTAGTTTCAAGGTTCAACGAGATGCACTTCTCCAAAAATATTTGGGCATTAGAAATATTTATCTCAGGATGAGCCTGAATTCCCCATATTGGTCTCTTTTTCAGTTGAAAAGCCTGAATCTGGCAATCTTTGGAAGAAGCAAGAACAAGGAAAGCATCACTCAAATTCACTACCTCATCGAAATGACTCGAGAAAGAAAAAGCACTTCGTTTTTTCCCTAAAAGCTCATTTTCCACTTTGATCTGCACAGGAATCCAGCCTACCTCAGGTTGGGCACATCTCTGAACACTGGCCGAACCTAAAAGGGCAAAAGCGAGAAGCTGATGTCCATAGCAACTGCCAAGTATAGAGAGCCCTTTTTCCACAGCATCTTGAACCACCTCAACCTCTTCATAAACCCAGTTTTCTCTCTCTATGATAGAAGCTTCCGAGCCGCTTAAAATTAAATGCGTGTAACCTTTTTTTAAATCAGGAAAATGGCTTTCTGCCGCTTTGAAGGAATCCCATTCAATCCTTAAATAAGACTTCCAGTGTTTTTGCGGATTGTAGATCGACGAATCTATAGAATTATCTATTAAGGCAACTTTCACTTCTTTCTCTCTCATGCCAACTCGCTTTCTTCATATTAGCTCTCCCCTAAAATTATAAGCATCCATTGACAATAAACAACTTCTTTCTATTTTATGTAAACATCTCATTTTCCATGATGAGGAAGAAATCATCCATAATGTAAGAGTATTTGGGGATGGATGAGCCGACCTTAAAAGAAAGGCTCAGGCAATATGGTTAAAAAACACGTTGCTTTTGCCCCAGCGAGTCAAAAGCAACTCGGATCAAGGCTTCGCTCTCCTCTCCTCCGGAGAGAAACCATGCCCGCTCAGCCTCTCTCACGGTTTTTTCACCATACAGCCCTCGCCAAGCAGGGAACCCGACGAAGGAGGGCGTCGAGTATGTCTGAGCAACGCGAGTTACGCAGACGCCGAGAAGAGCGAATGGAGAATGGCGTTAAAAATCTTTTGGGAGCGAGACCATTCCCAAATACTCTTATTAAATAATCGCGGATTTGGAGACATTTTTCTATTTTATTAATATTTTCTTTGTTTTTGAAACATTGATTCTGGTATAATTCAGTTTCAACAAAGGAGGAGAAAAATTGCCCAACGTAAAACAAGAAACAGAACTCTATGTAATTACGCCAGATGAGCCCGGGATTTTGGGTAGAGTCATGGGAACCCTAGCCAATGCGGGTGTAAATCTTAAAGCTATTTACGCTCGTTCTGAAAGAGGGAAAGGCATCTTTTTCCTCATAACTTCTGACAATAAAAAAGCTGAGAAAGCCCTGAAAGGAATAGGATACGAGGTGACAACCAACAATGTTGTTACCGTCGAAATCGACGACCGCATCGGAGCTGGCGCAGAAGTAGGCGCTCTTATCGGTAATGCGGCTATTGATATCGAGTATTGCTATGGAACCTCTGCTGGGGGAGTGAAAGCCTTGTTGGTGTTTCAAACAAACGACAATAAAAAAGCCTTCGAAACTCTGAGATAATCAAAAAATAAATCGCCCCTTCCTAAAAAAATGAGTTCTTCTCTTACGGGACACATCAATCATCATACAACTACTTTTGGAGCAGAAGCAATGTCTAAATGGCGGGATGATGAGGAGATAAATTCCTTCATATTTTTTGTTTTTTAAGTTAGAAATAAAATATCTTATATGTTAGACTGCTTTCTGTTTAAATCTTGCGAAAGGAAGTGTAAATGGAAGAACACAAACCTTACGTACCAGATATAACTCCCTATAAAGATATCACTCTTAAAGCTGTTATTATGGGAGCAATATTCGGGGTCATTTTTGGCTCTGCCAACGCTTATCTAGGATTAAGGGTTGGGCTTACAATATCTACGGCCATTCCCCTGGCCGTTATTTCTGTAGCCGTATTCAAAGCATTAAGTCCGATTCTCGGAAAAAGCACAATCTTGGATTGTAATATAGCCCAGACTACAGGGTCGGCCAGTTCTTCGTTGGCTTCAGGACTCATTTTTACTATACCTGCCCTCTTTCTCTGGGGCTTTAATCCAAGCCTATTCAAAATCGGCACCTTAGCCCTCCTTGGAGGAATTCTGGGGGTTCTCTTTATGATTCCCTTAAGGAGAGCCCTGATAGTAAAGGAGCACGCAACCCTCCCCTACCCGGAAGGCACAGCAGCTGCTCAAGTCCTGATCTCAGCCGACGAGGGAGGGGCAAAAGCCAAAAATGTATTTCTTGGTTTGGCAGTAGGCGCTTTTTTCAAGGCCCTTGTTGAAATTTTTAAACTCTGGCCCGAAAAAATCTATCTTAAGGTTCCGGTCTTAAAAAAAGCTCTGCTAGGCATGGAACCCACACCTGCCCTTTTGGGTGTGGGCTTCATCCTGGGACCTCGAATTGCAGGTATAATGGTGGCCGGCGGGCTTCTCTCCTGGATTGGAATCATTCCCTTGATCTCCTACTTCGGCGAAAACTTGAGCATGCCCTTGTTTCCGGAAACAAACCTGCCCATAGCTCAGATGTCTGCAGAAGAAATCTGGAAAAACTACATTAAATTTATAGGTGCGGGTGCAGTGGCTGTAGGCGGAATCATCGCTGTCGTTAAAGCTATGCCCACAATGTTCAGTGCTCTGAAAGTAGGCATTAAAGACTTCAGCCTTAGCAGGCAAAATGCTCAATTCCAGAAGAAAAGGACTGATAACGACCTTCCCATTACTGTTCTTGGCTTTGGAGTTCTTATTGTAATAATTATAATAATACTCGCTCCCCAAATCCTGGGCATCAGTACAACCTTTCTGGTGCGGCTTATAGCTTCGGTCTGCATCGTCATTTTCGCCTTCTGCTTTGTGACAGTCTCATCCAGAATCGTGGGCATGATAGGTGTATCCTCAAATCCCACATCTGGTATGACTATTGTGACTCTCCTCGGGACAAGCCTTTTGTTTTTAGCCCTGGGATGGACGGACATATTAGGGATGGCAACAGCTCTTACTGTAGGGACAGTAGTTTGTGTCGCCGCTTCCATCGCTGGCGACATTTCCCAGGATCTTAAGGCTGGCTATATAATCGGAGCTACACCTAAAAGACAACAGAGTGCAGAATTGATAGGGGTATTAGCATCAGCTTTTGCTATAGCCGGAGCGATCTGGCTTCTGGGAGAAGCCTTTTCTTTTGGGTCAACAGCTCTCCCTGCTCCTCAAGCCACTTTGATGAAAACTGTCGTCGAAGGAGTACTTGGCGGCAATCTTCCCTGGGGACTTGTTTTGATTGGAGGAGCTTTTGCGATCGTAGCCGAGCTTCTCGGGGTCCCTTCTCTTCCGTTTGCTGTAGGTATATACCTTCCTCTTTCTACTATGACTCCAGTCTTTGTGGGAGGAGCGGTTAGACATTTTATCGAGAAAAGAGCCGGCAATAATGAAAAACTTAAGGCCACAAGAAAAGAGAAAGGAGTCCTTCTAAGTTCAGGCTTTATTGCCGGAGAAGGAATCCTCATGGTTTTTGTCGCTATATACGCCTATTTCGCGAAAGCAACGCCTAAAGGAATTGGCCTTGTCTGGCCAGGAAACGTAGGTGATTTTGTAGCCTTAGCAGCTTTTATTGCCCTCGTGACCTATCTCGTTGTGAAAAGTTATAAAAAATAAAACTTCTTCTCTGTTTCTTGCCTAACCTGGTTTGTGACTCTAATCTGTATTGCAAAATTTAATAAAATATACTATTTTTGATAGGATTATAGTTTTAATAGAGATAAGATGAATTCCCTAATTGTAGCTTTCATCCTCATTCTATGGCTCATCCTGGGCTACAAGATATACGGGAGTTTTATCGAAAAAAAAGTTGTTCAACCTGACAATTCCCGTCTTACTCCAGCCAGAGAATTGAGAGATGGAATCGACTACGCTCCTGCAAAAAAGTCTCTTCTTTTTGGTCATCATTTCTCCTCGATTGCGGGAGCAGGACCTATCCTGGGGCCTCTGCTTGGAGTCTTGTATTTCGGCTGGCTAGGCGCTCTCCTTTGGGTAGCTCTCGGCAGCATTTTCCTAGGCGCAGTTCATGATTACACATCACTTATGACATCTGTCCAGAACAAGGGCACCTCTTTAGCCGATATCTCGGAAAAGACTCTGGGTCTGCGAGCAAAGATAATATTTTCTATCTTTCTTTGGTTAGCCCTGGCCCTGGTCATAGCCGTCTTCGCTGTCGTTGCTTCCAGGACGCTTGTTTCTCAACCGGAAATAGTCATTCCCACCTTTGGACTGGTATTCATTGCCATTATCTTTGGTTGGTTGATATATAAAAAGGGCATCAATATTGTCGCCGGAACTATTCTCTCTCTCCTTTTCCTTTTTCTCCTTATTTACGTTGGCAGTATGGTGCCAATAATTCTTCCCGCTCAGATAATCGGGATGTCCAGCCAGAATTTCTGGTTCTATATTCTGATCATTTATAGCCTCTTCGCCTCCTCCCTCCCCGTCTGGTTTCTTCTCCAGCCTCGGGATTATATAAGCACCTGGATTCTCTTTTTAGGGCTCGGATTAGGTTATCTTGGTCTAATCGTTATGCATCCCTCCCTGAATGCTCCTGCTTTCGTTTCTTTCCAGAGCAAAGGTGACCAACCCTGGGAAGGCGGTCCCATCTGGCCCATGCTCTTTGTCATCATTGCTTGCGGCGCCATTTCTGGCTTCCACTCCGTGGTTGCTAGTGGAACAACAGCCAAGCAATTACCAGATGAAGCCAGCGGAAAATTGATTGGATACGGCGGCATGGTCACAGAAGCTGCTCTTGCAGGCCTTGTAATATTCATTGCCGCAAGTGCTCTGATCTGGGATACTTCGGGGGTAGAAAGTCAGTTTGGTTTTCAGTACCTAATGATATCAGTAGGAGATCCGATCAGGGCGTTTGCCACAGGATACGGAAGGCTCCTCTCTTCTCTTCCCGGTCTTACCCTGGCCATAGGTTCTTTCTTTGGTATGGTCATGCTCAATGCTTTTGTCCTTACAACCCTTGATACCGGAACAAGGCTCGGCCGGTTTATAACAACAGAACTTTTGGGAAAAAAGGTACCTATTCTTAACAACAGGTGGATAGCATCTCTCGTTGTTCTTGTATTTGCAGCGATCCTGGGAGGAACTGAAGGTTATAAAGTTATCTGGCCCGTCTTTGGCGCCTCAAATCAGCTCGTAGCAGCCCTGGCCTTAATCGTTGTCTCTTCCTACATGGTAGGCACAAAGAGACCCAAAAAATTTACAGTTTATCCGGCTATCTTCATGCTGGTTACCACCCTCGGCGCTCTTAGTTACCAGGGATATCACTTTTTCCAGTCAAAAAGATATCTTTTAGGATGCCTCAGTCTTATCCTCATAGCTCTGGCATCTATCATTGTTTATGATGCCCGAGCCATTCTATTCACAAAAGATAGATGGGCTAAAAAGCATAGGCAATAAAGAAAAACTGAAGAGGCCTGATTTATCTGAAGGAGCTTGATTCATCAGTTCTCTTCCCAATAGTGTGGGTAAAATTAGCCACACATAATGGAAGAGAACCGATTCTAGCGTCTAAAATAGTTGAACAGTCAGCTCAATGGATTCCCGGTTCATGGAAGGGAAGTAACTTTGAAAACAACTCCTTTTGGATCAGGACAGCATAAGGTTTCTGTCTCAGAAACCAAATCATCATGGGGAAGTTCATCTTCCCTCTGTTTGGTAGTTAAAAAGGGAAAAATGCTATTTAGAGCATAAACACAAACTTTCTTCCTCTCGGGTATTTCAATCGTCCCTTCACCCCTGATGAAAAAAATGTCTCCTACTTTATGTTTCGCTCCGCACCGTTCTTTTACTCTCACCACTTCTATTTTTAACTCTTTCATACTTCCTCCTTTATTGGTTCATATAAATATATATGTCATGTAGAAAAAAATCAAATAAACACGTTGACAAAGTAAAAAAATCTATCGTAAAATTAGTTTGTAGTCAATCCTGGAAACAAGGAGGTTATGATGTCGTCAATCGCTGAACCTAATGTGGTTCCTCTGTGTGATGTCCTATTGGTTCTGCTCATTATTTTCATGGTTATAACGCCGATGGTACAAAAGGGAGTGGACGTGAAACTGCCTGACACGTCAACAGAGCAGTCATCAACACCTGTAGGTGTTATCGTTATGACTTTACATAACAACATGAAAGTGGATATTAACCAAAGATACATGGAATTTGATCTTGTCCAGAATGAACTAAGAACTATCTACGCCCCCCGCCAGGATAAGACAATATTCATCAGAGCTGACGCAAGAATCCCTTACAGCAAAGTCATTGAGCTCATGGACATAGCTAGAGGAGCAGGAGTCGAAGTCTTGGGGATAATCCCTGAATATTTCACAGAAGAAGAAGAAACAGAAAACTTATAAAAAAACATTACTTCTCTCTCCTAGTAAATATCAAATGAAAAAAATAATACTTGCTTTTTTATGCTTCATTCTTCTCCCTTTTATCTCTGTCTATGGGGAATTAGAATTACTCGGACCTCTGAGCAAAGAAGAAATCTTAGAGAATTTCCCTGACTGGCAAGTGGAAATTGCTTCATATGTTCCAGACCTTGAAGTGATCGAAAAGCTGCAATCAATTCCATCCGAAATCAAAATAGAAATCTTTCTGGGAACCTGGTGCTCTGATACTAAAAGAAATGTCAGTGCTTATTTCAAGATTATGGATATGGTGGATAATCCTCTTATCATGACATCCTATATCGGTATCCCTAGGGAAGATGATTCTCGAAAGCCTTTTATCGAAGGGAAAAACATCATAAAAGTCCCCACTTTCATTATCATTATCGATAATCAGGAAAAAGGAAGAATAATCGAGAATCCCACTAAATCTGTCGAAGAAGACGTTTTAGATATTGTTAATAAGTAAAATCAGCGTAACGGGCAGATATCAATTAAAATAAATATTGGGGTCGGCGTAATTTATGAATAATCCAGGCAAATCAGATCCCTACAAAGAAATACTTATTTTATGGGTCCTATAACTTCTCGTGAGATGACCATGCGCTGAATTTCGTTTGTCCCTTCATAAATCTGAAGAAGCTTAGCATCTCTCATTAATTTTTCCATTGGATAATCTTTCATGTATCCGTATCCGCCTAAAATCTGGAGGCACTCAGTTGTTATCCGCATGGCAACGTCTGAACCATAAGTCTTAGCCATAGCTGATTCTTTACCGCAAGGCTTTCCTTGGTCCAGCAGCCAGGCTGCATGCCAGACAAGATGGCGGGCAGCGTTTATCTCCATCGCCATCTGGGCTATTTGAAAACCTATATGTTGAAAAAGAGCAATAGGCTTTCCAAACTGAATTCTCGTTTTTGCATATTCAATCGCATACTGAAGAGCGGCTCTTGCCACCCCTACTCCTGCAGCTCCTACAGGAGCTCTCGTTTTATCCAAAGTCTTCATAGCAATGATGAAGCCTATCCCTTCTTTTCCTAAAAGATTTTCCTCGGGTACCTTGACATCCTCAAAAATGACCTCAGCTGTGTTAGAAGCTCTTTGTCCCATCTTATCTTCCACTTTTCCTATAGTTAATCCAGGAGTTTCGCGGGGAACAATGAAAGCGCTGAGTCCGCGCATTCCTTTGTTAGGATTGGAATTGGCAAATACAACATATAGGCTGGCTATTCCCGCGTTGGATATAAAACACTTAGAGCCGTTGATAACGTACTCAGAGCCAACTTTTTTCGCTGTGGTCTTCAGAGCGCCTGCATCAGAACCCGCTTCCCTCTCGGTAAGACAAAAAGCGGCAAAAGACATTTTTTTAGCATGAGGCGTTAGAAATTTCTTTTTCTGTTCATCAGTGCCAAAAAGAATAATCGGTGTGTAAGCCAAAGCATTGACCATCATCGTTGTATACATCCCAGCGCAACCAGCAGCAAGTTCTTCACTTACGATAACGGTATCAATATCAGATAAACCTCCTCCTCCGTATTTTTCAGGGATTTTGCAGGCAAGAAATCCAACTTCGAAAGCCTTCTTCATGACGTCTTCAGGAAATTCGTGTCCTTCATCATACTTTGCAGCTTTGGGTTTCATTTCTTTTTCGGCGAATTCCCGAGCCATCGCCTTAAGAGCTTCCTGCTCCTCTGTCAAACTAAAACTAATCACTCTCGCCTCCTTATTTTTTCTTAGGGTCGATAATATCGAAGGATCGTAACTGTCATCAAGCTTTATACTGGAAACCTTTTCTTATGTCAATTTTTCATCACTTGCAAACAAAATTTTTTCCCGGGCCATAACAAAAACAGGATTTTTTATCCTTAAAATATCCTCCACAATTTCTTGAGAACGAATATTTTTATGTGGAGAGTGCTTCAAATAAAGAAAAAGTTTTTCCCTTTTCCTATCAGGAAATATTTTTTCTATGTTTCCACCCTTATAATCTGCTAAAAAATCATCAACTATTTTCTCCACCTTCTTGTAATCGTCCTTTGCAGAAATGTTCTTTTCTTTGCAAGTTGCTTTTAAAGCTTCTTTTGCTGCTCGACTCTTCAAGTCAACTGAATAGACCAAAGTTTTCATCTCTTCATTTAAACGGGGTTTAAAAGTCTTGAACTTCTTCAAACTTAAAAATTTAACGCCTGCGGGCAGAAATTTGTTCACGTGGGAAACAAATTCGTCGCCCTCAAACAAATACTGAGATTTGAACTCAATAATTTCAGCCTTCCCCTCCATGCCCAAAGGAAGGGCAGGAAGGTAAGATATCGCCATTTTCGGATGAAAACCCTCTGAATGGACAACTGAAATGTTAGCTCTCCGGAAAGTCCTCTGGATAATATTGCTTAGGTCTAGATGAGATATGAACCTTGCATTTTTGCGCTTTGAATAGATTGCTCGATAACGAAAAATATCCTGAGCCTTCTTTCCAAAAAGAGAATAAGGCGCTGAAGGAATTTCTATTTGTTCCTGAAATTCTCTCTCCAGTAGAGGCGAAAGATTGCATCCCTGACACAAATCACATTTATTCTCGAGACAGGACAAAGTTCGCTCTTCTTTTAAAGCCTTATCTACCTCTTGAAGTAAATGGGATTTTTTTATTCCTGTATCAATATGATCCCAGGGGAGAACTGCGTCTCTGTCCAAAGCTTCAAGATAAAGTCTATAATCGATATTCTTAGATTCAAAAGCTTTTTCCCAGATACGAAAGTCGAATAGATCGCCCCAGCTTTCAAAGCGAGCACCATTTTTCCACGATTGAAACAGGACTTGAGTTAGTTTTCTATCACCTCGGGAAAAAACAGCTTCCAGAATCGAACTTTTAAGAGAATGATTTTTGAACTTAACAAAGCGATACTTTCTCAAACGGGACTTAAGAAACCTGTGTTTTTCCTCCAGAATCTTTTCGTCTTCCATTTTAAGCCATTGGAAAGGTGTATGAGATTTGGGGATAAAGGATGTTACGCTAATGTTGATATTAGGAGGAGATTTAAGAATTTTGGATCCAATCCTTTTCACGTCTTCCACCAAGCTCACAATTCCTTCTAAATCTTCATCTCTCTCAGTCGGCAACCCAACCATAAAATAAAGCTTAAGTCGCCTCCACCCCTGAGAGAAGGCATTCTCCGAAGCCTCGAGTATTTCGTTATTTTCCAGGTCCTTGTTAATGACCCGGCGCAATCTTTCTGTTCCTGCTTCTGGAACCAGGGTAAATCCAGTCTTCCTAACTCTGGTAATGTTCTTAGCTACCTCTAAAGATAATCCCCTGGGACGCAAAGAAGACAATGAGAGGGAAATCTTTTGTTTTTCTAGTTCAGTCATTAAAGTCTTAACAACTTCCCCGAGATAAGGATAGTCACTTACTGAGAGAGAGGACAATGAAGCAGCTTCATAACCTGTTAGCCGAAGGCTCTCCAGCACCTTTTCCAGAACAAAAGAAGGACTTTTCACTCTGTGAGGAAAATAGATGCTCAATGCTTGGCAAAATCTGCATTTATGGTAACAACCCCTGGCCACCTCAACTGCTACTCTGTCAAAAATGACCTTAATATTTGGAACAACAATTTTTTCAGGAAAAGGAGCCTCATGAAAAGGAAAACGAATTCTTTTTTCAATCTTCTCTGGCGCATTATTATCAGGTTTTACTGCCATAAGATAAGAGTTTCGAGGTTGGTAAGTAGTGTATAAAGAAGGAACATAGACTCCCTTAATCTTGGCCATCTCTTTTAATACTGCACTTTTTTCTTTCAATTCCTCCTTCAGAGTTATGTATTTTTCAATGATTTCCATGAAAGCTTCTTCCCCGTCTCCAACCAGAAACAGGTCAAAAATCGAAGCTACAGGTTCCGGGTTGAAAACAGCCGGTCCTCCTGCGATGATCAATGGATGTTCCAGATCTCTTTGTGCTGAAAAAAGAGGAATATGACCTAAATCAAGGATTGTCAAGACGTTGGTATAATTGAGCTCATAGAGAAGGGAAAAACCCAAGACATCGAATTGATCAAGTGGAATTTTATTTTCGAGAGAATAAAGAGGAATATTTCGTGATCGAAGTTTTTGTTCAAAGTCTACCCAGGGAGCAAAGACTCGCTCGGCTAAAATGGATGGATTGTCATTCAAAAGAGAATAAAGAATTTTTTGACCAAGATAGGACATCCCAACCTCATAAAGGTCAGGAAAGACAAGGGCAATTTTAGCTTTCACGCGGAGCGGGTTCTTTTTTATTTCATTCCACTCACCGCCTAAGTAGCGCCCAGGTTTCTGGACTTCTTTCAGAATGTTTTCTAAATCTTTCATCATGGAAAATCAGATTCTTGCTATTTCATTTTATTTCTATTGAATTTATTGTGCAATCGATAATACGGAGAGTTTATATCTTACCTTCGTTATTTGATAGGCGCTTATATCGCGGGCCAGTTGTTGTCTCTGTGAAAAAAGGAAGAGGATCATTAAGTCTATATATTAGCAAATCTTCTCATTTTGACGTTTAACACGAGCGCAATTCCTAAATAAGTGGTTAGAAGAGAGGAACCTCCGTAGCTAAATAGAGGCAAGGGGATTCCTGCTATGGGAAAGAGACCAATAATCATCATCAAATTGATGAGAAATTGGAAGGCGATCATAATCGCCACCATAAAAATAATATATACCCCTGTTCTATCTCTAGCGTGCCCGATAGATTGAAACAGTCTCCAGATCAAAAAAGAGTACGAAAGCAAAATAAGCACCACGCCTATAAACCCAAATTCTTCTCCGACGACCGAAAAGACAAAATCCGTATGCCTGGCAGGCAAGAATCTCAACTGGCTTTGAGTTCCTTTTCTAAAACCTTTTCCTAAAAAACCCCCTGATCCAATGGCAATTTTTGATTGCAGGATATGATAACCCGAGCCTAGAGGATCCTGACTGGGAGAAATTAGAGCAGTTAGCCTCTTTTTTTGATAGTCTTTAAGGCCAATATTCCAGCCAAATATCCCTAGAAGTAACCCACAAATCAATATGCCAATGATGGTTTTCTTGTTTAATCCGGCTAAGAAGAGCGCTCCTAATAAAATCGGAATATAACTAAGAGCAGTTCCTAAATCAGGCTGCAAAGCCACAAGGAAAGCAGGGACGGCGATAATCGAAACACTTAATAATCCCTTACCCATGGAAAGGTAGTTTTTTCTAAATTTAGCAAAGACATTAGCTAACAGAAGTATAATCATTATTTTAGCAATTTCAGAAGGCTGAACGTTAAAAAACGGAAATTTAAACCAACTTTTAGCTCCCGCTATAGGCGTGCCGAAAATTAAAATTCCTCCGAGTACCCCTATAAGGACAAGGTATAAATAAAAAGAATAAGTGACAAGAGTACTATAGTCTACGCAAAGAAATAAAAAAAGAGCTATCATGCTAAAAACCATCCAGAAGATCTGTTTCACATAATAATTTCCGGGCAGGTAATGAGAGGTGCTGTAGATAAATGCTACTCCAAGAATGGAGTTTAAGAGCAAAATGCCTATCAATATCCAATCAGTATTTCTAAGAAGGTTTCTGTCAATCATATTTTCTTCTGTATGAATTAAATAATTTCCTCGCTATAGGAGCTGCGGTTGCACCGCCCATACCACCATATTCAATGATGACTGTTACAACAATCTTCGGGTTATCCCTCGGAGCAAATCCTGTAAACCAGGAATGAGTCTTAGCTTCTTCCTCTTCTTCTTCCTCTTCCACTTTCTTCTCCTTATCTTTTTCAGTGCTGACAAGTTGAGTTGAACCTGTTTTTCCACAAATATCGAATCCTTTTACATTAGCGGCCCATCCTGTTCCTCCTTTATTGACGACTTCCCACATGCCTTGAATAACTGTTTCAAAAGTAGATAGTTCAATATCTACGGCATCCTTTTCAGAAAACAATCTCTTCCCGGCAAGAGATTGAGAATTAAGCAAATGAGGAGTAACTTTTCTTCCTCTATTGGCAATAATAGAAGTGTAGAGAGCAACCTGAAGAGGAGTCACCATTAAAGGGCCCTGACCAATGCCAACAGAAATAGTCTCTCCTGGCTGCCAGCGTTCTTTCCTTACTTCCCTCTTCCATTGTGGATTTGGAACCAACCCTGCTTTTTCTCCGGGCAAATCAATACCAGTTCTTGCCCCAAATCCAAGCATTTTTGCATAACGGGAAATTTCATCGATGCCCATCTTCTTTGCAACTTGATAATGATATATGTTACATGAATTCCGAATTCCTTGAATAAGATTCATTTCACCATGGCCTTTTTCAATCCAGCATTTGAAAGGCTCATTATAAATTTCAATCTCACCTTTACAAGTAAAAACCGTCTCTTCATCCACTAAACCCAATTCAAGTGCTCCTAGATCTATTACAAGCTTGAATATTGAACCAGGAGCGTACTGACCCCGAACAGTTCGATTCTCCAAGGGGAACTCGGAACTATTGATTAAATCAAGCCATTCTTCAGGGGTAAAGCGGTCAATAAATTTATTGGGATCAAAAGTAGGATAGCTGGCCAAGGCAAGTATTTCACCGGTCTGGGGGTCCATCATGACAACGGCCCCTTCTCTTCCCTCCAATACCTCTTCAGCCTTCTCTTGAAGAGCATAATCTAAAGTGAGAATAATATTTTGACCTTTTTCGGGTTCACGTTTTGCTATCTCCCCTTTGCTCCTGCCCATGCTGTCTACAATTTCTAATGATTCACCATCTGTTCCGACTAAAGTAGATTCATATACTTTTTCAACTCCGGTCTTCCCAATAAGATCTCCCAAGCGCCTCTGTTTGTAGAGACCATTTTTTATCTCTTCCCCTGATAACTCCTGTATATACCCTAAGGCATGAGCTGCAAGATTGCCAAAGGGGTAAAACCTCTTTGGTTCTGCTTGGAGAAATAATTCAGGAAATTCTAATTTTCTGGCCTCGATCACAGCCACCTCTTCAAAAGATAAATTCTCCTTAATCACAATTGGCTTGAAAACGGGAAAGGATTCGTACCTTTTAATTCTTTCTTTCAAAACATCTTCTTCAATCATTAAAAGACGAGATATTTTCCGGCAGGATTTATCGTAATCTTCACAGTTTTCTCTAATGATGGAAACTTTGAAAGAGGCTTTGTTATCAGCCAGAATGGTCCCCCCTCTATCCTTAATCAATCCTCTCTGAGCAAGCAGGACGATTTTTCTCGTCCGATTGGCTTCGGATTTCTCCCAGTATTTCTTATGATCCAAGACCTGAATTTTCCAAAAATTAAGGAGCAAAAAAACGCTTAATACTTGGATAAAGATAAATATTTTCTTGGATCTTTTTTGAACGAGAAAAAGATCCTCATAAGCCTTGTTGTTTTCCATGGATAAAACTAGAGTTCACTCCTTTTGAACTTTCTCGAAAAAAAGAACAGAACGCTTCCCACCAGAGCAGTGCTTAAAGGCTGAAAAAAGATCAATCCTCTTCCTGTATTAATTCTTCCTGAAAAAACAAAAGAGTAAAGCAAGGCCCATAAAATGAATTCAAAACTAATCAACAAGAAGATAAAGACGAAGCTGCGCAAAGGAGGATGGACATCTATTTTTTTTGCAATGTACCCTGCCGTGAATCCAGCAATTGTTTTCGCAAGACCTGCTACTCCAAAAACTCCCAAAGAAAAAGAGTCCTGGATAAGACCACAAAACGCTCCTAAACAGGCACCGAAAACTTCATTTTTTTCAACGGCAAAGTAGATAACAACCAAACTAAATACATTAAATAGCAGAACTAGAGAGGGAGAGATTTTACTCAGAGCTGTATGAAGCAAAAAAGCAATGATGATTCCAAGAGAAACCTTAACAAAGTCTTTCATAAAAGCTAATTTTTAAAAAATTTCCATCGGATCTCTCATAATGACGGCTACCTGATCCAAATCCCGAATATCAAAATAAGGCTCAACTTTTACCTGTTTAAAAAGAGAAGTGCTTGTGGTTATAGAAACAATCTTACCCACTTTTATTCCAGAAGGAAAGAGATTATCCTTTCCAGAAGTGATAATATCTTCTCCCTCATAAATACCCTCCGTTGTTACATGGATATATTCTAAAAAACAGTATCCTTTATCATCACCACTCAGAATACCCATGACTTCCTTGCTCTGAGAAAAAACACCTACGCCGCTTTCGTTGTCAGTGATCAGCTGAACTCTAGATTCTTTTAAGGCGATAGGGTTTATAATTCGTCCCACTAAACTGCCATTTTTATCGAGAACAATCATATCTTTCTTAAGACCATCCAGAGAGCCCTTATTAATAACTGCAGATTTATAAAAATTACTGGCATCAAAACCTATAACTTGAGCTACCAAAATATTCTCATGAAGCCTTAAAAGACTCTCCTCTATTTCTTTCGCACTCCTCAAGTTTTCAAGAGCATTCCTTAAAAGGTTATTCTCCTGTCGGAGAAAAAACATTTCATCTTTCATCTTTCGATTCTGACCTTGAACATTCTGAAGGTAAAAATAATTTTCCCAGAACTCACCAGTTGATCGGAATAAGGAAAGAATTCCATGCTGAATAGGAGAAAAAACTGAAAAAATTGCCTTTTCGAAGTAATTCTCCCCATAACCCAACGGAACCTGAGTTGAAATCAATATCAGCTGAAAAAAAATTAGAGCTGTGAGGACTACAAGACTCTTTCTCTCTTTAAGGAAAAGGGGCATGAGATTTAAATTGAATTATATTATAGAAACCTTTTTCAGAAGGTCTAAATCGTCGAGCATCTTGCCAGCACCAATTACAACCGTAGTCAGAGGATCATCAGTGATAAAAACTGGCAATTTAGTTTCCTCACGTATACGTTTGTCTATATTTTTAAGGAGAGCGCCTCCCCCTGTTAAAATAATGCCTCGGTCAATGATGTCCGCTGATAATTCCGGAGGAATCTTTTCAAGGGCGACTCTTATGGCATTGATAATCGAAGAGACAACATTTTCGAGCGCTTCCCTTACTTCCTGGTCATCAATTATAATTGTTTTGGGGATTCCTTCGCCTAGATCTCTTCCTTTTATCTCTACTGTCATGGGCTCATCCAAGGGGTAAGCTGAACCTATCTCCATTTTAAGCTGTTCAGCACTTCTCTCTCCGATAAGCAAATTGTATTTTTTCTTAAGGTATTGGATGATAGCCTCGTCCATTTCATTCCCAGCAATCCGTATGTGATGATTAAAAACGATCCCATTCATAGAAATGACTGCGATATCGGTCGTCCCTCCTCCTATATCCACGATCATATTTCCTGTCGGCTCAGAAATAGGAAGATCAGCTCCAACAGAAGCTGACACTGGCTGTTGGACAAGGTAGACTTCGGACGCTTTTGCCCTCATGGCCACATCCTTAACTGCGCGCCTCTCTACTTGAGTAATTCCTGTTGGAATCCCGATGACTATCCTCGGTCTAATAAATAATACTCGATTGTCTGTGGACTTCTTAATAAAATAGTCAAGCATCTTTTCCGCAATCTCAAAATCTGCAATGACTCCATCTCTCATTGGTTTGATAGCCAGAACGTCAGCAGGAGTTTTTCCTAGCATCTCCTTTGCTCGCGTACCCACAGCTTCTACTTTACCAGTCACTTTGTTAATAACAACAATAGAAGGCTCTTGAACAACGATTCCTTTTCCTTTTAAATAAACCAAAGTGTTGGCAGTCCCAAGGTCAATAGCTAAATCACAAAATAGCCTGCCTTTAATTAAACCCCATAAATTCATTTTCATGCCTTTCTCTACCATGTCTTATTTAACATAATTTTCTATCTCACGCAAATAAAACATCCGTGTGTGCAAGTAATATGGGGACGTACCATTAATTATTTTTTTTATTTTTTTCTTGACTTTTTTCTGTTTAAAAAATATATAATCAAAAAAAACACGCATAATAACGTTAGGAGGTAGATATGAGCAATGAATACAGGCCTTATATTTCCCCAGAGCAATCGATGAAAGAAATATCTTTCAAGGCAATTTTCTTAGGAATTATAATGGCCATTGTCCTCGGTGCTGCCAACGCCTATTTAGGCCTTATGGTTGGAATGACAGTGGCAGCTACTTTTCCAGCAGCTGTTATCGCTATGGCAGTCCTTCGTCCATTCAAGGGAACAATTTTAGAAGAAAATTTCGCAAGGACTACTGGCGCAGTAGGAGAAGCTCTGGCAGCGGGAGCCATATTTACAATTCCTGCCTTCCTGATGACCGGAGTGTGGACAAAATTTGATTTTGTAAAATCCTCTTTGCTCATGCTTGTAGGGGGAATTCTCGGAGTGTTCATCATCACACTTATCAGACGCACCTTGGTTGAAGATGCCGATCTTCCCTTCCCAGAAAGTGTTGCCTGTGCAGAGATAATCAAAACCGGTCAGAAGGCAGGCTCGAGCGCTTCATACATGTTCTGGGCAATGGGTTTGGGAGGTCTTATTGAATTCTTCACCAGCGAAAACGGCATCAGAGCAATAAAACCTTTTGTCAGCACCGTATTCAAAATCCCCGGTTTATCCCGCACCATGTATCTCAACTCTGATAATGTTGAAGTCTATAAAGCTTCACCCATGAAAGGGAGAATGTTCATAGAATCGCCGGCAGCCAATGCTGCTATGACCGGAGTCGGCTACATAATCGGACCAAAGTTAGCAGCTCTTACTTTTTCCGGGGGAGTACTGGGATGGCTCTTCCTGATGCCAATCCTGCTTTTCATTAGCGGAGAATTAGGCAACCTTGCCTCCAAGTTCGATGGAAACTGGACTGATATGGCCATCTCAGCTTACAATGCTCAGATTAAACCGATTGCGGTTGGAGCCATGCTTGTCGGCGCTTTTTTTACGCTCTTCAAGATGAGAAAAAGTCTGATGACAGGAATAGGTCGCTCCATCCTTGATGTTAAAAAAACGCGAGCGGGAGTCAAAACAGATACACCCAGGACTGATAAAGACTTGCCTTTTCCATCCATCATAATCGCCATTATAGCTCTATTTATATCAATGGTTTTTCTCTACAACATCTTCACCCATAGCATAGGTTCCGCTTTTATATCGGCCATAGTGATGATAGTCATGGGTCTTCTTTTTGCCGCTGTAGCAGGCTATCTTGTGGGTATAATCGGCTCTTCTTCCAACCCGATTTCCGGCCTAACCTTAACCACGCTGCTTATCGCTGCCCTGATGATGGTTCTCATGGGGCAGACAGGAGATGCGGGCATAAAAGCTGTATTGGGTGTTGCAGCAGTTGTATGTTGTGTGGCTGGCGTGGCCGGAGACATGATCCAAGATTTGAAAGTAGGACATATTCTTGGTGGTACTCCCTGGCGAATGCAAGTAGGAGAGCTAATCGGTGTTGTTGCAGCTGCTCTAACACTGACCTTCTCTCTCCAGCTTTTACACAACAACGTTGAGGGGGGAATTGGAGGCATAACACTTCCTGCTCCCCAAGCGGGCTTGATGGCAGCCATGGCTAAGGGAATAGTTGGTGGAGAAATGGCCTGGCCTCTAGTTCTAGCAGGAATGCTTTTGGCCGTTGTTCTTATCCTTATCGGCTCTCCCTCCCCAATGCTTATCGCAGTAGGAATGTACCTTCCCTTTCGCGCCACGGCCTGTATCTTCCTGGGAGGAGTACTCAAGTATTATCTGGACAGAAGCGTTGCCAAAAAGAAATCGACAGCCAAAGGTAAGGAAATCGTAGAAAACACCGGCCTCCTCCTTGCTTCAGGGTTGATTGCTGGGCAGGCTCTTATGGGAATCATTACTGCAGGCTTAAAGGGACTAAAGATAGAAATGCCAGAATCTTTGAATAACCCGTGGCTCGCCTTATTGATTTACTTCACGCTCGGTTTTATCTTGATCTATTTTCCCTATAAGAAGATGGTCTCTGCTGGTGAATTCGGAAAATCAACTGAAGAAGGGAGCTAAATAAGGTTCGAAGCAAGCATCAAAATCCTATAGATTGTGAAAAAAAGCGAAGTCGAAAAATCCAAAATTAACCTTCTTGATCTCATTCCAGTGAGGAATATCAAGTGGGAAAAAAAAGAGGATGGATTAATTATCCTTTTCAAGCCGAAATTTGAACATGCCTTTTTTAAGAAATACGTCCTCCCCCGTTTGAAAAAACCTTATTACAAAATAAAGCTTGACCATGTGGGGAGCTTCACCTGGGAGCTTTGCGATGGAAGCCTTCGAGTTAAAGAAGTGGCTAAAAATCTAAAAGATAAATTCGGAGAAGATGTCGAACCCCTTTATGATAGACTGGCCCTCTTTCTTAAAAGCCTGGAAAAAACCCATCTCATCTTCTATAAAAGACAAAACAAATAAAATTGGGGTCAGACTTGCATAACTTGAGTAATTTATCGGCGAAAAAAAGGGGACAGGCTACTTTTTCTGCAAGGAAAAAGACTATCTTTACCCGTAAACAGTTCATTCAGAAAAAGTAGCCTGTCCCCTTTTTTCCTGCTCCCTTTTCCTCCAATTTTGCAAGTTTAGCAACTCTAACCCCAGGCTTATTGAACGAAAAAAGGATTTCCTATAGAATAATTACTTAGAAAAGGAAATATGTCTATACTGCAAATCGTTAAGTACGGTAATCCAACCCTTACTAAAAAAGCCGAGAAAATAATAAACCTAGATAAATATATCGAGGAACTTGCTCATAATATGGTTGAAACCATGTATGCAGCTCCCGGAATTGGGCTTGCGGCTCCCCAGGTCAATGAAGGTAAGAGATTAATAACCGTTGATCTTTCAGCTGGGGAGAACAGTCAAAATCTGATTATCCTCATAAATCCCGAACTCGTTAGCCAGGAGGGAGAGCTAATCTCCGAAGAAGGCTGCTTATCGGTTCCGGATATTAATGAAAAAGTCGCCAGACCCTCTCGCGTTATTATCAGAGGCATCGATCTGAAAGGCAATGAAAAAACTGTTGAAGCAGAAGGACTTTTAGCCAGAGTTCTCTGTCATGAGATTGACCATATTAATGGAAAATTATTTATAGACCACCTCTCTCTTCTCAAAAAAGGCCTTATCAAAAAGAGGCTAAAAAAAGCGGCTAAAATGGGCAAGATTTAATGAAAATTGTCTTCTTTGGCAGCCCTGTCTTAGCTCTTCCTTCTTTAAAAAAACTTCTGGAAACTGATCACAGCATCGATCTCATTATTACCCAGCCTGACAGGCCTTCAGGAAGAGGGAAAAAACTTATGCCTTGTCCTGTAAAAAAAACTGCTTCGGATCTGAACATCCCTTATTATCAGCCTATAAAAATCAGAAAAGATGAAATCGCGCTTGATAAAATAAAAGAAATCGAGCCAGACCTTAATGTGGTCGTGGCCTACGGACAGATTATCCCCTCCTCAATCATCTATCTTCCCAGATATAACTCTTTTAATGTTCATTTTTCCCTTTTACCCAAGTACCGAGGGGCATCTCCTGTCCAGAAGGCTCTCTTAGATGGAGAAGCGAAAACAGGAATCACTATTCTTGAACTCAACGAGAAGATGGATGAAGGAGATATCCTTGTCCAGGAAGAAGTCAATATTTTTCCTGATGAGAATGCGGCAGAACTTGAAGCTCGCTTAGCAGAAAAGGGAGCAGATCTTTTAATAAAGGCAATAGCTCAGATTGATAAATTAAAACACCGCAAGCAGGATCATTCTCAGGCTACTTACGCCCCTAAAATTAGGAAAGAAGATGGAAAAATTGACTGGACAAAAAATTCTCTATCCATAGAAAGGCGGGTAAGGGCGTTCACTCCCTGGCCTTCAGCTTATGCTTTCCTTAAAGACATAAGGATAAAAATTCATAAAGGAAGAAAAATAGCAAAAAAAACCCCGCCCGGCTCTTCTGCCGGGAAAATTTCAGGAATAAAAAAAGAAGGCATCGAGGTGTGTTGTGGAGAGGGAAGTATCTATCTTATCGAAAGCCTTCAGCCTGAAAATAGAAAACGTATGGATGCTTATGCTTTTTCTCTTGGAGCTGAAATTAAGCCCGGGGATATATTTGCTTAGTTCTAAGGGATAGTTATTCTTCCAGAACATATTGGTAGGGATTGACAGCCTTTCCGTTTCGGCGAACCTCATAATGAACATGAGGGCCTAAAGCTTTTCCTGTTTGTCCAATGTACCCGACGACATCCCATCTTTTGATTTTCTGTCCGGCTCTGACCGCAAATTTGCTCAAATGACAGTAGACTGTCGTAAAGCCTCCCCCATGACTTATGATAACCGTATTTCCTCCGATTTTCTCTCTCTTGACATGAGAAACAAAACCATCAGCAGTAGCAACAATAGAATTTCCAAAACTAGAAGCGATATCGATACCATAGTGGAAAGCCTTTTTCCCCGTAAATGGATCCATTCTCGTGCCAAAGGCAGAAGTTAGCCATCCCGTTGTTGGCCAGATAGTGGGAGTAGAAGCAAGTTTTGAGGTCTGGTTTTCGAAGAATCTCACCAATGTATCCAAATTCTTATCGATGCCATCTGCTTTTCTGCTAATCCTCTCCGCATGATTGAGGCCAGCATCCTGACTATAACTTGAATAATCCACTTCTTGTCCACTAGCTCTGTCTCCTCCCCCAACTCCAACTTCTTTCAGAACGTCAGGTGATTTGAGTCCCGCCATAACATTTATCTTTTTGGCATAGGTTTCAAATTCGTTAATATTCGCCTGCAGCTTATTTAGAGATACTTTATATTTAGTAATTGCCTGTTTTTGGCGGCTATTCTCATCAAAAAGTTCTCTGTATTTCTGCCTGGTAACATTCATTGAAAAATAATCGATGAGGAAAACGGTGAGAGCAGAAAAAAGTAAGGTGAGGACCGTAATTAAAATTTTAAGTTTTTTTTCAGACAGAGTGACTGTTTTGAATTTACCTCTGTTGTGAGGGACAATTATAAGCGAAAAATACTTCTTAGCCATCAACTTCTCCCTTAATTATCATGAAAAAAAAATTTAAGTCAAGAATTTTATTAAATTTATTCATTATGCCTCTTCCTCACATTTTTCTTAATCCAATCAGCAATATCCTGTGTAGATGAACCCGGTAAAAAAGTCCTGGATATTCCTATTTTTTTCAAGAAAGGGATGTCTTTATCAGGAATAATTCCGCCTGCAATAACAGCGATATCATCTGCTCCTTTTTCTTTAAGGAGATCCATGATTTTTGGAAAAAGCACATTATGGGCACCAGAAAGGATGCTCAAACCTACCACATCAACATCCTCCTGAACGG
>DRHQ01000116.1 GCA_011049545.1 Candidatus Aminicenantota bacterium
CAACCTGGCCTTCCACTCGACTGACTCTGCCCGGTTATTCCCTCCTTAACGCCGCCGTATCCTTCAATCCTGCCTCCAGCTTCCAAATTTTCTTCCGCCTGGATAACATTTTTAACGAAGAATACGAGATGGTCAAAGGATACGGAACGCCCGGCTTTTCCGTCTATGGCGGAGTGAACTTTATCTTTTAATATCAAAAGAAGGTTTTGGGGATGCTTCCCGTAGCACCTTCCTCTTCCTTTCCACCAGAAATCTAAAACCCCAGTCCTTGCATATGAAGGCAAATGAATTTATACTTTTATTTTTCAAACTTCGAGGAGGTTAAACCATGAGAAAAAAACCATATGCTGTGTTTATAATGGTCTTATTTGCATATTGTTCTCTGTGGTGTCAAACACCAGAAAACGCCGCCCTCACCTTAGAACAGTGTATATCCATTGCTCTTCAACAAAATCCCCTTATCCTGTCCTCGCTCGGACAATATCAAGCATCTCAAGCTCGCGTTAGTCAGGCGAAAGCTCTTCCCCAGCCTTCTATATATTATGACTCAGATTTGCAGCCCAAGTTTTTCAACTTTAAGGATTCAGGTGAATCTTATTTTGGCCTGACTCAGAGCATTGAGTTTCCAGGTAAAAGGCATCTTAGAGGAAAAATTGCCTCTAAAGAATCAAGTGAAATCATGGCAGATATTGACCTTTTAAAGCTCGATATCGTTTTTGAAGTTAAAAGAGCTTTTTACGGCCTTCTTCTCACTCAGGAAAAATTAAAGTATGCCCAGCAGGATTTAGAGCTTGCCCAGGATTTCCTTAAAAAAGTGGAACTAAAACTCAGAGCCGGGGATGTGGCCAAAGTAGAAGTTTTAAGAGCCAGCGTTGAAGCCTCAAAGGCAGCTAACGAAGTCAAATCAGCAGAGAACGGTGTTAGATTGGCAAAAGCCATGTTGAATTTTCTTTTGGCAAGGAAGAAATATACTCCTTTAGAAATAAAAGGGAAGTTGAAGAGGCTGCCAGCAAGCCTTAATTTTGATGAATTAATAAAAAGAGCCCTGTCCTTTCGCCCTGAGATTAAGGGAATAAATTTTTCCTTAGAAAGAGAAACCCTCGTGAAAAAAAAGGCTTATTTAAGCTATTTTCCAGACTTTGACCTGGGAGTATCAAGGCATCGTTTAGTAGGGGAAGGGACATACTGGGATGTCACTGTCTCCTTTCCCATTCCTCTCTTTTTCTGGCAGCCCCAAAAAGGAGAAATCGCAGAGGCGAAAGCCAACATCGAATCCTTAAAAAAAGATGTTGAGCATTTAAAAAACACTATCACTTTGGAGGTCGAAGAGGCATACATGAATGCTCTAACAGCCGACAACCAGATCCAGCTCTTCGAAGATGAGATGCTGAACCAGGCAGAAGAGGTCTACAAAATGTTTCTCCTGAGTTATCAGGAAGGAGAAATAGATGGCATAGAATTAATAGAAGCTCGCAGGACGCTGCTCGAAACCAGAAAATCCTACTCCCATGCCCTCTATAATTATGATCTAGCCCTGACTTCATTGGAGAAATCCATAGGCCAGAGTCTTGATGGAAAAAAGTAATTAGAAAAACTTGATTTTATAAACGTTCGCTTCCTCAATTTCTATTATAAATGATCTAGGAGAGTCTTTACTCCTATCATAATAAGGATTAATCCTCCCAAAAGCCCTGCTCTTCTTCCGACTAACCGGCCAAGAAACGGTCCTATTTTTACACCAAGGACAGTCATAAAAAAAGCGACCAGTCCAATGACAACAGCTGGATACAAGATTGCCACCTGAAGAGCAGCAAGGCTTAAACCCACTGCCAAAGCATCAATGCTGGTAGCGACAGAGAGTAGGAGAAGAGAAATGCCTTTTGTGGGATCAGCCTTAATATTTTTAATTCTTTTTCCGTGCTTAAATGATTCATAAATCATTTTGCCGCCTATGATAACGAGTAGGCTAAA
>DRHQ01000117.1 GCA_011049545.1 Candidatus Aminicenantota bacterium
ATGAGGCAGCCGATATTCTCCTTACGGATGATAGGGTTAAAATGGTCACCTTCACTGGAAGCCCGGCTATTGGTTGGGAACTTAAAAAAAGGGCCTACAAAAAAAAAGTAACGCTTGAACTTGGAGGGAATGCAGCCGTCGTCATGGAGCCTGATGCAAACCTGGATTTTGTCCTCCCCAGGATGATAATGGGTTCCTTTTCTTACTCCGGGCAAATCTGCATATCCATTCAGAGGATATTTCTCCACGAGAAAATCTATGACCGGTTCATGGCCGATTTCATCCAGGCTACAAAGAAACTCAAAATGGGAAATCCCCTTGAGGAAGAGACGGATATCGGACCCATGATAAACCTTGATGCTGCCAAACAGACAGAGGAATGGGTCGAAGAGGCAGTTGAAAACGGCGCCCGCACCGTCCTGGGAGGAAAAAGAGATGGAGTCATGTTTGAGCCGACAATACTGGAAAACGTCAAGCCCGAACTTCGCATCTCCTGGATAGAAGCATTTGCGCCGGTTGTGGTCATTTACCGCTATAAAGATTTTGAGGAAGCTTTAAGAGGAGTCAATCATTCAATCTATGGCCTTCAAGCTGGAATTTTCACAAGTGACTTGAAAAAAGCTTTTCAAGCTTTTGATGTCCTGGATGTGGGAGGTGTTATCATCAACGATATCCCCACTTTTCGAGTCGACCACATGCCATACGGCGGAGTGAAAGAGTCTGGTTTCGGCCGAGAAGGCCTTAGATACGCTATCGAAGAGATGACCGAAATCAAGCTAATGGCCCTAAACCTTCGGGGTCAGACTTGCAAAACTTGAGTTTTGAGTACTGGAGTCAGACCTTTATAACTTTTATTATTAGTGAAAAATACAGCAATAGTAAAGCAACGGGCTTAGCCTTTGGAAACTTGAATTTTGTGCTTATTCCTGAGAAGCAAATATTTGATTTTAATATCATCAAATAACTCAAGTATCGCAAGTCTGACCCCGTTATTGGAGCCTGGCTCCAATAAATTTCTTGACAGGCTTTTTATAGAATTCTAAACTAAGATTTAAATCATACCGTTTTCAAATCTATTCTTACCCGGAGGGGTTAAATGAAAGTCATAAGCTTGGCTAAGGTCAGGGATACAATAAAAGACTTAGTCCAGAAAGCAAATTTCGAACTCCAGGATGATGTGGTTGATGTCATCAAAGAAATGGAAAAAAAGGAAGAGTCCCCAGCAGGAAAAGAAGTCATTAAACAAATTCTTGAAAACGCAAAGATTGCCAAATGTGATAAATTGGGACTCTGCCAAGATACAGGTCTAGCCGTTTTTTTTGTCGAACTTGGCGAGGATGTGGAACTCAAAAAAGATGACGGATTAGGAAGCCTGAGAGATGCTTTTTTTGAAGGCACCAGAGCTGGATACGAAGAAGGGTACCTCAGAAAATCCGTTGTCGAGGATCCCATACGAAGAAAAAACACGGGAGATAACACTCCTGCTTATATCCACTGGGAAGTAGTTCCAGGAGATGCTTTCAATGTAACGTTTATCGCCAAGGGAGGAGGCGCAGAAAATATGAGCGCTATCCGGATGTTTGCGCCTGCTGCTGGGATGGAAGGTGTTGAAGATTTTGTGGTCGAAACCGCAGATAAGGCAGGTTCTAATCCCTGCCCCCCAATTATTGTCGGAGTTGGTGTTGGCGGAAACTTCGAATATTCTGCTCTCCTGGCCAAAAAAGCTCTTTTGAGAAAGCCCCTGGGATCTCACAATTCTGACTCTTTTTATGCAGATATGGAAAGAAGGCTATTGGAAAGGATAAATAATTTAGGAATAGGACCTCAGGGAATGGGTGGGAGGATCACTGCTCTGGCCGTTCAAGTTGAAGCCTTCCCGTGTCACATTGCCTCCATGCCCGCTGCTGTCAACATCCAGTGTCATTCCCACAGAGTGCTGAGCTTTAGTTTGTAGGCTTTCACCCGAAAGTTGCGTAATATAATGAGACGCATTTCAAGTTACATTTTTCATTGCCAGGAGCGTCATAACAAGAAGCGTAATTACAAGGAGCGAAGAATATTTCCAGCGTGTCATTGCGGGCGACTGAAGGGAGCGCGGCAATCTCAAAATATAATTTATTAAGAGATTGCTTCGTCGCTATGCTCCTCGCAATGACCGAATAACTCTTAATGTCAGAGTAACTCTTAATGTCAGAGGAGAAGGAAATGATCGAGATCCGCTTTCATGGAAGAGGCGGTCAGGGAACTGTTGTTGCTTCAAAAATTATGGCTGATACTATCTCTAAAGAAGGAAATTATGTCCAGGCCTGTCCGGAATTTGGTGTGGAAAGACGCGGCGCTCCGGTTTTTGCTTTTATTCGCATAGACAATAAACCTATTTATGACAAAAGCAGAATTTACAATCCTGACCATGTCGTTGTCGCTGACCCGACTCTCATTGAGGCTATCGATGTCACAGAAGGCCTGAAGGAGGGAGGCTATATCATTGTCAACAGTGAAAAAAAACCTGAGGAGCTGAAATTTCCGGAAAAATTTAAAGTTGCCACTATAAATGCCACAGAAATTGCTATAAAACATAATCTTGGAACACTGGCTTCGCCCATTGTCAACACAGCTATGGTGGGGGCCGTGGTCAAGATATTGAAACTAGCCAAAATTGAATCAGTGCTGGAGGCAGTGCGTGAGGGAGTTCCGGTAAAACCCAAAGATAATGCAGCCGCAGCAAAAGAAGCATATGAAAAATCATGAAGATTGTCCTTATTAAAGAAACAAACGATTAATGCTTTAAGGACACGCTCTTATTTTAGTTTTCCTATAGATATGGTATGATAAGTGTTATGTATTTTTCGGGTGCGTTTTATAAGTCAGTAAAGATAACATTTGACAACTCCCCATCGCTAAAGCGCGGGGATTCTCCAACTTATACCCTGAGGGGCTTTCGTGTTTGGAGTTCCTGCTTCCCGGTGGCGACCAACGTCTCCACTCCACAGGCTGATACCGAATGTCCTTCGGCCAATATGAAGTATCGCTGCTTGCGATACAAAAAGCAAGAAAAATTTGCGCCTTATATCCCCATTGCTAAAGCAAGGGGCTTTACGGCTTTGTCTGGTAAAAAGGTGCTTCGCTTTTTGCGCTTTGCGCATGCTTACTAAAAAATTATCTACAAGGATATACCATGAGAAAAAAGAAGCGGGCTCAAAAGATTGTTTTCAAATCTGAAAAAGATGTTCCTCTGATGGCAATGTCTACCGGGACCATGCTCCATAATAAAACAGGAGCCTGGAGAAACATCAAGCCTGTCATTGACCTTGATAACTGCATTCAATGCGGCATTTGCTGGAAATTCTGTCCTGATGTATGCATATTCGTCGAAGACGAATTGCCTGTGATTGACTATGATTACTGTAAGGGCTGCGGCATCTGTGCCGAGGAATGCCCTACAAAATGCATTGCCATGGTGGAGGAGGAGAAATGAAAAAAGTAATAATGGGAAACCACGCTCTCTCCTACGGGGCAATGCTTGGCCGGACTCAGGTGATTGCCGCCTACCCTATCACTCCCCAGACTCAGGTAGTCGAACTCCTCTCAGAAATGTGCGCAGATAAGACTTTAGATGCAAAATTCATCAAGGTTGAATCAGAGCATTCGGCCATGGCAGCCTGCCTCGGTGCATCTCTGGCAGGAGCAAGAACGTTCACAGCCACTTCTTCCCAGGGTTTGGCCTTGATGCATGAGCTCCTCCACTGGGCCTCAGGGGGAAGAATGCCTGTTGTCATGGGAAACATAAACCGGGCTATGGCTCCTGGATGGAATATCTGGGCAGACCAGAATGACAGCCTCTCCCAGAGAGATACCGGCTGGATGCAGTTTTATTGTTCCAACAATCAAGAAGTTCTGGACACAGTTATCCAGGCTTTTAAAATTTCAGAAAAGCTCCTTATCCCCAGCATGGTAATTCTTGATGCATTCAGTCTATCCCACACCTATGAAATCGTGGACATTCCTGAGCAGGAAAAGGTGGATGAATACTTGCCCCCTTTTAATCCCCAACTCAAAATCACCCCTGACGAGCCGCATGCATTTGGAGGTCTCACCGGACCGGAGCACTACTTTGAATTGAGATACAAACTCCAAAAAGAGATGGAAAAAGCACCGGCCTTGATCGAAGAAACAGGAAAAGAGTATGAAAAGATGTTTGGCCGCTATCTGGGCTTGGTGGATGAATACCGCTGCGATGATGCAGACATAATCCTGATTACTTCCGGAACTGTGGGTTCAACCGCAAGGGTTGCCGTAGAAGAGCTTCGCCAGGAAGGCATCAGAGTCGGAAATTTAAGAATTAAAGTTTTTAGGCCGTTTCCCTTTGAGATAGTCCGAAATATTGTTAAAGGAGCAGAGAAGATAGCTGTGGTTGACCGTAATATATCCTATGGTCACCACGGGATATTTTATGAAGAGGTCAAATCTGCCCTGTATGGACATAATAACAGCGTGCCTATTTTCGGCTTTATCGCCGGCTTAGGAGGAAGGGACATCACACCTTCAACATTTAAGGAAATCACCAATCTCGCTCTGAAGAAAAAGAGGCCAGAAGAAGAAATTATCTGGATAGGAGTGAAGAGATGAAAAAAGAAAAAAAGATGGCGTTTTCGCTCCCTGAAGAGGAGCTTATGAATTCCGGCCATCTGGCCTGTCAGGGGTGCGGAGCAGCTTTAGCCATGAGATATGTGCTTAAAGCTCTGGGACAAAAAGTAGTACTCTGCATTCCTGCCTGCTGCTGGTCGATTATAGACGGACAATTCCCGTATTCATCCCTCGATGTTCCTATATTCCACTGTGCCTTTGAAACAGCGGCGGTGTCTGCTTCCGGTGTGAAAGCTGGGCTGGAGATGGTCGGCGATACAGAAACAACTGTGGTTGCCTGGGCGGGAGATGGGGGAACTTTCGACATTGGCCTCCAGGCCCTCTCAGCTGTAGCTGAGCGCAACGACAATATTCTCTATGTTTGCTACGATAACGAGGCCTACATGAACACGGGCATTCAAAGAAGTTCAGCAACTCCCTATGGTGCCTGGACGACCACAACACCTGTCAAACACTTCAAGGAAAGACCGAAAAAAGATATAGACGCAATCATGGCAGCCCACAGGATTCCCTACATAGCTACAGCAAGTATTGGCTATCCTGAAGATCTTTTCAGGAAAGCGAAGAAAGCAAAGGAAATCGAGGGCACAAGATTCCTTCATATCTATGCTCCCTGTCCTACTGGTTGGAAGAGCCGACCCGAAGATACAATTAAGCTCGCGCGGATGGTTGTTCAGAATGCAACTTTCCCGATATATGAGATAGAATGGGGCGAAAAATATACCTTGAACATTAAGCTAAAAGAAAAGAAATCGATAAGCGATTATCTTAAGATCCAGGGCCGATTCCGGCATTTGACCAAGAAAGAGATCGCGTCAATGCAAGAAGAAGTGGATAGGAAGTGGGAGCGCTTGCTTAGTTTGGTGAATAGTAGCAGAGAGAAGGATCAGATCCCGAGTTAATAATTAAAAGTGTGGGCATGATAAATAAAATCCCTACAATTTATTTATAAGATCAGGTTATTTATAAATTTTAAAAGGTGGGCTTGATGAATCAAGCCCCTACAAGAATTAAATCCAGACAAGAAGTAATTCTATATATAAATAAGGTGGGCTTGATTGATCTTATGTAGGGGCTTGATTTATCAAGCCCACATTTTAATAATATAAAAAATAACTCTGGGTTTGATAAGCCCCTACAAGAATTAAATCCAGACAAGAAGTAATTCTATATATAAATAAGGTGGGCTTGATTGATCTTATGTAGGGGCTTGATTCATCAAGCCCACCTTTTAATAATATAAAAAATAACTCTGGGTTTGATAAGCCCCTACAAGAAGAAATAGGAAAATTTATTGCAATGCACATTCAAAAAGTCTATAATTACTATCTTAATAATAACTTAAAACACGCGGCTGGTTTGGCCTACCTAGCTCATCCAGTTAGTCAAGTTTATTATTAAAGGAGACAAACATGAAAAGATTCATCTTGGTTCTGCTTCCTTTGGTGATAGTGCTCTTTGTCTGTGCGAAAGCAGAAAAAGCAAGCATTCTTGACAGCAATTCCTCTCAAGCGCCTGATTTTACGGTCAAAGATCTCAGAGGACGTGAAATTTCGCTTTCTAACTATAGTGGTAAAGTTGTTTTTTTGAATTTCTGGGCAACCTGGTGTGGACCCTGCAAGGCTGAAATTCCGGATTTCATCGAAGCCTATAAACAAAATAAAGATAAAGGAATGGAGATTATCGGGATTTCCGTGGACAGAATAAGCCCGAAATCAGTCCTAAAATTTGCAGAAAAATATAAAATTAATTACCCCGTTATCATGGGTACTGACAAAATCCAAAAAGACTATGAACCCGGTCCTTATATTCCTACAACAATCATTATTGACCAGGAAGGAAAAATAAGGCATAGACATATTGGCTACATGAGCAAGGAAGCACTTAAAGACTATTTTCTGAAACTGACGGAAGAAAAGTAAAATATGTTTGGGGCTGAAAATATATCCATATTTGTAGCTTTCCTTGCCGGAATAATTTCTTTCCTTTCTCCCTGCATCCTTCCCGTAATTCCCTCCTACTTAGCCTTTATCACTGGAATCTCACTCGAGGAACTCTCTCAGAAGGAAAGTTTAAAAAAAGTCCGGAAAAAGGTCATTGCCAACTCTCTGATGTTTATCCTTGGTTTTTCTATTCTTTTTATTTCCCTGGGAGCTTCAGCCACTTTTTTAGGTAAATTTTTATTCAGAAACATCCGTTGGTTTGAAATAATAGGCGGAGTGTTTGTCATAATCCTTGGCCTTCATTTTGCAGGAATTTTCAGGCTGAAATTCCTTGACAGAGAAAAGAAAATTCATCTGAAAAAGAAACCTCTTGGTTATCTGGGGACATGTCTTGTGGGCATGGCTTTTGGAGCTGGGTGGACACCGTGTGTTGGTCCAATCTTGGGAACCATTCTTACAATGGCCGCTACGACCCAGGACATCTTAAAGGGGATGCTCTTGCTCACTTTCTATTCTGCAGGCTTAGGACTTCCCTTTTTTCTCTCAGCTGTTATCCTTCACAGGTTTTTTGAATATTTCAAGACTATCAGAAAATACTTCAAGGTTATCTCGATAGTTGGAGGAGTGCTGCTGATTATTGTGGGAATTCTGCTTATTTCAGGTTATTTTTCTTCGTTATCAGGTTTCCTGGGGCAAGGCATCTAATATGGGGTCAGACTTGCAAAACTTGCAAAACTTTTATAATTTGTAAATCGCAATCAGACCTTCCAAAATTTTATAATTTACTACCATAAGGCGAAACTGAAGAACCTCATGAAATGCCAACGATTACCCTCCAGAGTTTGAAACTCTATTTTCATGCAATGTAAAAAAGTTTTCCACGTTATAAAAGCTTTTCAAGTCTAATCCCGATGCTTTTTATAAAAAAGTTTTGCAAGTTTTGCAAGTCTGACCCCGATGTTTTTTACCAGCGATAGGTAATCGCAGCCCAGGTAAATCCAGCCCCGAAGGCATCCATCACAATAATATTTCCTTTTTTTAGCTTGCCTTCCTCCCAAAGCTCATGGAGACCTATAGGAATAGAAGCCACAGAGACATTGCCATATTTATGGATGTTTGAATATACCTTTTCCGGAGGGACTTTGAGGCGTCTCCCCGTTGCTTCGATGATCCTTATGTTGGCCTGGTGAGGAATAAAGTAATCTATATCCTCTTTATTCAATCCGGCCGATTTCAAAGTTTCCAAAGCTGCCTCTCCCATCCGTTTCACGGCATGCTTGAAGACATCGTTCCCTTTCATATGAAGACAATGAAGCCCCTGGGCGACTGATTGGGAAGTAGCCGGAATTCTTGTCCCCCCGGCAGGCTGGTAAAGAAGATTTCCTAATTTCCCGTCAGCCTTCCAGTAGTACGAAAGCATTCCGGATTCGTCATCAGATTCTTCAAGAACTGCTGCTGCGGCAGCATCGCCAAAAAGAATACACGTATTGCGGTTTTTCCAGTCTGTGACCTTGGTTAGTATCTCTCCCCCAATCAGAAGGATGCGCTTGGATGTTCCGTTTAAAATCAAACTTTCCGCCAGAATCAGGCCATAGATAAATCCTGTACAGCCAGCAGAAATATCAAAAGCAGGAATATGGTCAGCCCCGAGCCCTTTCTGAACCCAGCAAGCAGTGGAGGGGAAAAGTGTATCAGGAGTGGAAGTAGCTACTATTATAAGGTCGATATCCTTTACTTCAAGTCCGGCATTTTCGAGAGCCATCCGACTGGCTTTAACTGCCAGATCAGATGTCGCCTCGTCTTCAGAAGCAATCCTCCTCTCTTTTATTCCGGTCCGGGATATAATCCATTCATCAGAGGTGTCGACCATCTTTTCAAGATCAAAGTTGGTCAAAATCTTATCAGGAACATAAAACCCAGTTCCGATGATTTTTATTCTTCGCTTCTTCATTTTTCGCATGATTCCTATAAAAAAACTATTCTATACCATACTTATTTCTCATTTGCAAATGCAGCAAAAGACAGGTAAAATCGAAAAACTAAAGTGAGAAAGCACAGATTTTGGTTTATTCCTCTTATCCTCCTCTGGATGTTCGCCTTTCTTCCCAGGACTTCATGGCCTCAAATGGTCCTGGGACAGTACGAAGATGAAGCACCTTTTAGAACTTGGAACACTTTCGGCATCACAACCGCTCGTTCCCTTGCCATGGGCGAAACACAATTCACTTTGGGCTCTGATTGCGCTGTTTCACTCACAAACCCCGCTCTCCTGACCAGACTTCCTAAAATCAATTTTACTGTGAATTCGTCTTTCAATATAGCTCAACTCTACAGGTATTCTATCGTGAATACAGGGCCTTTCTACACACGCGGAAATCTTTCCCTCGGCGTTATCGCCTTCGATTTTGCCGGCGCCTCAATCAGATTGAAAAAATGGACCCTTGCTTTAAGTATTGGCCTTATCGAAAGTTACCACAGACCCAGTGCAGAGGATGTTTATGATCCTGCGGGCACGGTTTTATATCTTTTAAGAGTCGACCAAGAAGGTAACCTTAGAAACATTAACCTTTCCATCGCCCGAAAACTCTTCGGCGGCCTTTCTGTAGGCATCGGCCTCAACTATGCTTATGGCTTTCTCAAGAAAGATATTAACGAACAGTGGGATACAGGATCCATCGCTATTACTGATAGTAAATCCCACAAATTTCAGGGCTTTTACGTAAACGGAGGTCTTGTGTGGGAGTTGGCGGATAAAATCGAGGTTGCCGCAGTATTCCGAATGCCGTATGTTAAAAAGTCAAAAAGTGAGAGCTTCCTCAATTACCTTTCTCCGGGAGGAGATACGGATATTATAATCGAAGCTTCTTCCCGGGATGAGTACAAACAGCCCTTTGTGGCAGGCATAGGAGTAAGCTACAAATTTTCCCCCAAACTCAGAGCTGCCTCTGATTTTACTTTCTATAACTGGTCAAAATACAGAGTCAATTATTTTGAAGAAGAACTCAGGAGAGATTTCAAAGATATAATCAAGATCGGAGCCGGGATTGAGCACTTGAGTTTAAGGCGCGTTTTCGGTCAGGAAGTCAATATTCCCTTGAGAGCAGGCTTGATTTATGACCCCCAGCCCATGAAAGAACCAAATTCATCCTATTATTATCTTTCCTTGGGGACAGGTATTCACTGGGGAAAATTTCTTTTTGACGGAGCGGTGATTTTGGGGAGGGAGAGTGGTTCTGGAAACTCCCTCACCGCAAGTAAAATCGCCGTTTCTTTAAGTTTTCGATTATAAATTATGGCTACAATGAATAAAAGGATATTGACAATGAAAAAAACTATTCTCTTTGTAACTACTTTCTGTCTCGTCTTTTTTCCTTTAGAAGCACAGGATTACTGGAATACAGAAATCATAAGCGTCGAAAAAGACCAAGAAACGGTAGAAAAACTCACGGAGATGGATCTTGATTTGCTGATGGAATGGAATAACAGGGTCTATATCATTGTCGGCTTTAACGATTTCCTCAAGCTTCAAAAAGAAAACATTCCTTATACTCTGGAAACCTTTAATTTTTCTCCGTACAAACAGAAGGAAGTCTCTCTTCAGGGAGGAATAAACGGAAGATTTCATTCGTATGCGGAGCTTGAGCGAGATTTGTTAGCCCTTCAAGACTCCTACTCTCACATTGCCAGAGTTATCGACCTGGGTGATAGTCTTGAAGGAAGGAATATCTATGCTCTCAAAATAAGCGATAACGTCTATCAGGATGAACAAGAAGCAGAATTGTTCTTTGTCGGATGTCACCATGCACGGGAATGGATCTCGGTAGAAGTGTCCTTCCTCCTGGGAAAATACCTTGTCGAAAACTACGCGACAAACTCCCAAATCAAAGACCTTGTCGATCAATGCGAGATATGGATTGTTCCCCTATTAAACCCTGATGGCCTTGAGTATTCTATTCATTTTTACCGCTACTGGCGGAAAAACAGGCGAGATAACGGAGATGGCTCTTTTGGCGTGGATCCTAACAGAAACTACAGCTACAATTGGGGACTTGACGATGAAGGATCAAGCCCTTTTCCTTCTTCCGTTGTCTATCGAGGTCTGTCTCCTTTTTCCGAACCGGAGACACAGGTCATAAGAAATCTCTTTGCGCAAAGGAATTTTCAAGCCGTAATAAGCTACCATAGCTATTCTCAGGTTATCCTTTATCCTTGGGGATACACAAATCAACCAACTACGGAACAACAACTTCTCGATCAAATAGCAGCAGATATGTCCGGGCTCATACAATCTGTAAACGGAAACATCTACGAGTACGGCCAGGCGGCAGCTGATCTTTATCTGACTAACGGCGGTATGATTGATTGGACCTTTGGTACATATAACATTCCTTCTTATACGCTGGAACTTCCGCCCATAGACCAGGCGCATGGAGGCTTCTTCAATGCTGAAGAGGATATTCAGCCAATATTCAATGAAAACCTCCCGGCAATGCTTTATCTTATAGACTGGTCCGTTCAGAATTTCAGCTCAGGCATAAATCCCTCCAGACGGAGAGAACGAAGATCCGGACCGATAGCAAATATGAAAGATAAAAACCAATATGGACGGGAAGCGAGAGCCAGACGAGAGGATAAGGATACGACGCAGAACTCAAAGCTCAAAACAAATGAGCCTAAGACATCTGGTGTTAAGAATAAAACAATAGATATTGGTAACAAGGCAATAAATGTTAGAAAATACTCCCCGATGTTTATAAAAGAGCATAAGCGTAAATAGGATTGACAAGAACAAACAGATTGACAAAGAGCACTGAAAAATATTAAATACTGAAAAAGTTAAAGGGAAATAATGAAAACTTTTCTCCTTAGTGAGCTCGCTATACAGAATCAATCTTCTGTCCCAAAGGAAGGTATGCGTTTCTGGGTTTTTTGGCTTCTCTTCAGCGTAATCCTGCTTCTCGTCTTTTTTATTTTCTTAAGAGAAAAGCGTTTAAGGCAAAGGCTGAATTTATTTTTTTCCCGAGCTAAAAGAGGATTTATCAAATCCCGACTTCAAGCCAGACTTAAAAAAGAAAACCTGAAGAAAGCAGGGCTCATAAAAGAATTGGGGAGAGAAACCCGGAAACAAGGTATCAGCGTTGAGGAAAGTAAAGATATAGATGCAGAGCTTAAAACACTGGAAGATAACATGAATACCTCGCAGGAAGAAATGAAAGAAATGGGCTCTCAAATTGAGATGTTTACTAATCAGCTTGAAGAAACCACTAAAAAACATGAAGACCAGATTAAAGAAAAGGAAGCAGAAGTAGAGCCTTATATAGAAAAACTGACAAAAACAAAAGAAAAAGAGAAGCTTGTAGAGC
>DRHQ01000118.1 GCA_011049545.1 Candidatus Aminicenantota bacterium
CTTCCGAGAAATGCTTGCCAGGCATCCTGGAGATTGGCGGCGGGGGTCCAGACCTGAATCCAGCTTTTTCTTTTTGTTTGCTTGACTGTGTCCAAGGGAAAAAGACGAAACGTTGGGCTTCTTTCGGTGCTGTCGATAAAGACTGTGATCAAACCTTTTTGGGCAAAATAGGTAGAGAAATTCCCTGCCTTATAAGTTTGAGCTTCAAGCTGTGTGAATTTGGCTATGGCAGAAAGGTTTGCTTTGACCTGTTTCAGAATATGAGAAAATTCCTTTAGTTTGTATTCAAGAGGAAGTTCACTTTTAAATCCAAGGGTTGCCATCTCTTTTTTAGAGAGGAATTTTCTCAGAGTCCGATCAAGCGCTTGCTGTAGAATATTCCCGACGACAAAAGTTTCGATTGTTGTAGCCTGCATCCGGGTTGAGCCGGTTATCGATTGAGATCCCGTTGTGAGATTTATTTTTGTGATTCCGGGTTCTTCAAGGACTCTTCGACTCCTATCGAAAGGGCGAAGCTTTTCGTTAGGGTTGTTGTAAATAAAATAGAGCTTCTTTTTGGTCTTTTCCGGGTCATAAGACTCGGCTGTTCTCCACTGGTCTAAAGCGGCTAAAATCGTTCCGATAACAGAAGAAGTTTCACCTCCCTCAGTCACACAGATGACCACATCCCCTTTCTCGACCTTTCTGTCCTCAAGCTGAAGACGTCCTATAATCTGCAGGTCTTCAAATCCTTCAAGGGAACTGATAAGGGCTCTGTCTCCACCGGTCATTTCTCCGATGAGCTGATTCTCGATGGAATCCCCAAGATGGAGTTGGATCTTTGACCAGATCCTTCTATTTTTCCTGACTTTTTGCCAGAAAGGGCGCCAGAAAGTGCTTTCCATCTGTTTGGCCAGACGGCCTGTGGCACCGCAGCCGTAGATGTATATTTTTTGCCTGGAGAGGAAAGCTTGTTCTATAGCCTGAATAGCTTGTTCCAAGGTTTCTTTTTCTCTGGCCAGTGCTGTAAGTTTTTCCACAATATCTTCGTCTACAGAGAAAAGTAGACGAAGGCCGCTCTTGTAGTCCTTCTGTATTCTTTTGCTTAAATCCCAGGTTTTTGGATGACGTTGTTCAGTAAGAAGTGTATGAAGCTGAAATTGAGTTTTATTCTGGACATAATCCATGGATTCAGAAGAAGGGCTGATCCTCAGAAGATTAAGGATGCTGACTTTGGTTGTAGAGACTACTTGAGCTTTCTGCTGGCAGAAGGAAAAAACCTGAAACCCCAGTAGAAGAGATGCCAGTGGAAAGAGAAAGGTAAAGAAAATTAGGCGCGAGCTCATTTCAAGTCCTCCGTATGTATTCTAATATCATTCTGCAAAATACCTGGAGAAGATATTTAAATCATCTTAGCCATATTGGTGCCTATCATCGAGAATATCACTTTCCTGCCAATCTTTAGTCCAGTCGCTTAAACGGAAAATTTTCATTTTACCATCTGCTGTAGAGCAGATTATACGGTTAAGGCCGGCATTGATAATCATTTTCTTACAAATAAAACAGGGGAAAGCATCTATTGTTTCATTTTTTCCGAAAGCACTGCCGTAGATGTACATGTCGCCTCCCAGGAGGCTGACTCCAGCTCGGGCAGCATTGATGATAGCGTTTTGTTCTGCATGGAC
>DRHQ01000119.1 GCA_011049545.1 Candidatus Aminicenantota bacterium
CAAGGAACACGAAGCATGACACTGCCTTAGGCTAGGTGCTTTCGGAAGCTTTTTCCATTTCATTGGATTTATAGATGAAATGGCGACCACGCTCCCTTCTAATGCCTATGGAGAGTGTCTTGCCGAAAGTAATGATCCCAATACCACGGATTCGGATATAGTATCTGTGTGGGTATAGAAATCGTAAAGAAAAATCCAAGTAAAGAATAGGATTAGCATCATTATTAAAAAAACAAACACAGTTTTCTAGACGTGGCTGAGTATGCTTATAATGAGCTTGTCTTGAGTAATGGAAGTAATTTGATCGCCTATCTTCCTATATTGTCAAATCAAGTCCGTCCTCGGATAATGTTTAACTTTGAACTTAGTAGAAACCAAAGTCCTAAAAGCTTGGCTACCTAGTTGCCAACAGGATGATAATAGGAATTATCATCTCATTTTGAAAAACGACTAAGATTATGTTAATTCTTACTAATAGAGAACCATAATTTTATTGAGAGATTGGTTTTTTAATAGTGTTATTTCTCTTGTAATAATAATTCGTACATTATCCTTGCTGGGAGTCATGGGCTGCTTGTCTCCATTGGTTTAAAATAAGTTAAAAAAAGACAGCTTCTTTCAATTTCGTGCCAAACTTGCGTCGCATAATAAGAATTATGTAACCATTTTAAAGTCTATTTAGAAGGAATATCTCTTTTTTTTGATTTTGCCGAGATAAAGTCAAGTGTGCAGAACGTAAAATTAATCCGATTTGTGAAGAAAATTTATAACTCCTAGTAACAAAAAACGCTATTTTTTGATAAATTTATAACTTGTAGTTATAATTTCGCGTAAGCTGTAATAGCATAAAGATGAAGGATATACCAGGAACCAAAATCAAAAGGGATAAAAACATGATTGATTTTGCCATTGAGATGGCTGTTAAAGCCCATAGAGAGCAAGTCCGCAAAGGTACAGTTATTCCATACATAACTCATCCGATTGGGGTTGCAGTGCTCTTAGCTCAATCTGGCTGTGCTGATGAGTTGATTACTGCAGGCCTACTTCATGATACGATCGAAGACACGGCAATTTGTCTAAAAGATATCAGAGATCAATTCGGTGAATTTGTCGCCTCTATTGTAGAAGGATGTTCTGAACCTGATAAAACATTAGATTGGGAAGATAGAAAAAAACATACAATAGAGTTTTTAAAAACAGCTTCCTTGGATATAAGAATAGTAGCCTGTGCTGATAAACTGAATAATATAAGAACAATTGCCAGCGATTATAATGAGATTGGAGATAAGGTATGGGAAAGGTTCAATAGAGGGAAAAAGGAACAGGAATGGTATTATAGGAGTCTAGTCAAAAGTATTTGTGATCAGCATGACGTTCCCGATAACATGACACTTTTCGAGCAGCTTAAGAATGAGGTGGAGAATCTATTTGGAAGGAAGAGGGGAGTTAGAGCAAGAGGAACTTAAAGAAAGCAAAAAATAAAATATGGCTATGGTAAATAATGTTTAAGCTAATCCTTGCGATAATATTGTTTATCTTTGGTTTGAGCTATTTGGTTTTTGTAATTAGAGAACATAGAAAAAAGAAAGGCTTCAAACCAATCTGGTTCATTATTACTGGGCTGGCTTTCATCGCAAATGGTGTTTTTTGGCTACTTGAATATTTTTAATTCCAGGAATTTATCAATGTCATCTAAATATTGTGAGATTGATACGCATTGCTCGCGAAAACATATAAAATGAATACCCTCATTTCTTTTCTGGCAGAATATTGCAAGGCACATCTTCTGCAAGAAAAGATCTTTATTGTTCCTTCTTATCAATTAGGCCATCAGATTGGTGAAGTACTTACCTCCAAAGGCCATTCCTGGGTCAATCTGCATTTTGTGACTCTGCCTTCTCTTGCCCAGGAGATAGCAGGAGTGGAGCTTTCAACTCGTGGTGTAAGGCAGATTTCAAAGGCAGCCTCTCTGTTTATGCTGGATAAGATTTTCAGGAATTTGAAAGAAAAGGAGAAGCTGGATTATTTTCGTGAGCTTGAAGCTTCTTCTGGCGTTGTCAAAGCTATCCACCGCTCGCTATTTTCTTTAAGAATGGCCGGGCTAGGAAGCAAAGATCTTTCTACAGACAGTTTTATTAAGAAAAACAAGGGCGAAGAAGTTATCTTATTTCTTAAAAAATATGAAGAAGAATTGGAGAAGAAAAAGCATATTGATTTGCCTGGACTTTATTCCTTAGCTATTGAGAAAGCTAAAAACATACATCATGACGAAAAGAAAACATATCTTTGCCTCCAGGATTTAACTTTAAGTCGAATTGAGCTTGAGTTTTTAAAAAAAATAGCGGGGAAGAACCTTGTTTTAGTCCCTCAGGATCCTGTTTATGGACTTAAAAAGCCCCGTCGGTTTTTAAAAGAGGAGATTGCCGTGCTTTCTTCGGGAGTTCGCAATGACAAAGGAGGGACAAAACCTGAGCCGTCTTCTGATCTGGAAAGGGCGCCCTGGCTTTTTTCTCCGAAAGATGCACCTCCGCCGTTTAAAGATGAAACCCTTGAATTATTCAGTGCCATTGGTCCAACAAACGAATGCCGGGAAATCCTGCGCCGGATAATCTCTGAGAACTTGCCTCTGGATAATGTTGAAATTATCCATCCTGCCGGAGATACCTATTCTTCCCTGTTTTATGTCCTTTCATCTAAAACAGACCTTAAAGTGACTTATGCTGAAGGCATAGCCCTGGGTTTTGCTTCGGCTGGAAAGGTTTTTAACGGATTAACCGATTGGATGGAGGATAATTTCCTGGTTTCACACCTTTGCCGCCTGATTGAGGGGGGAAACTTGAAGCTTTCACGGGAAAAGGGACATGATGTCCCATCACCCCTTAAGATAAGCCGCTATTTGAAAAATGCAATGATCGGTTGGGATAGGAACAGATATATTCCGCGTCTAAAAACTCTCGTTAAAAGCATGGAGGATAATGCCAAGCTTGCTCAAGAAGAAGGGGAGGAGAAAAGGTACGAGAATTACAAAGCAAATATAAGCCAGGTCAAATGGCTCATAAAGGTAATAAATCAATTTTTAGAGTTAATCCCATCCTGGGATGAAGAGGGGCTGCTCGACTTTGCAGCGCTTTGCCAGGGAGTATCAAGCTTTATCAAGAAGTTTTCCCGTATTCAGAATGAACTGGACCGCGAAGCGCTATCTTTGATTTCAGGCAGGCTCGAGGAAGCCGCTTCTATTGAAGCTTCGCCCCTGGATAAAGAAGAAGCTTTTGAATGGATGCGAAGTCTTGGCGATGGGCTGCACGTTGGTGCTTCTGGACCTATGCCCGGGCATCTTCATCTTTCAAGCCGCCATTATGGGGGATACTCCGGGCGGAGTGTTACATTTATTGTAGCTCTCGATCAGGGTGCATTTCCTGGAGCAGGTCTGCAGGATCCTATTCTTCTGGATGAAGAAAGAGAAAAGATCTCCGAAGATCTCCCGACAACATCTGATTTGCTAAGAGAGAATCTCTATGCTGCGGCAGGCCTCCTTTCTTCCCTCCGGGGAAAGGCCACACTTAGCTATTCTTCCTTAGACCTGATCGAATCGAGGCAGTCTTTCCCATCATCTCTCTTGCTTCAGGCACATAGATTGCTGAAAGGAGACCCGGGCCTGGATTACACGAATCTTCTCTCATCGCTGCCTGAGGATTCTGGTTTTCTCCCTGAGGCTCTCGATAAGGTATTTGATGAAATTGAGTGGTGGCTCATGAGGCTTGCTCCGGGAGGTAACTTCTTTGATGGGCTTGAGGCAGTTAAAAAGAATTTTCCTGAACTCGGACAGGGGATTTACGCCTTGAAGATGCGGGCGGGTACAAGCTTGAGTGCTTTTGAAGGGCAAGTCGATATAAAGCCTGAAGAAGTTCATCCTTTGATGAACAGAAAGGTTGTCATGTCTTCTTCCCGTATCGAGCTGCTCGCCAGATGTCCTTTTGGGTATTTTCTGCATTACATTCTTGGTCTTTGGAAACCTGAGGAGCTCGAGCTTGACCAGTCACAATGGCTGAATCCCATGCAGAGGGGATCGCTCCTTCATGAGATATTTTATAAATTCATGAGTGAAATTAGGGACAGAGGAGAAGAAATCGATCCTAAAAAGCATAAGCCGTTAATCCGGAAAACCGCAGAAAAGATCATAAAAAAATACAAGGAAGAGATCCCCCCTCCTTATGAAGGTATCTATGAAAGGGAGAGGGAGGAAGTGATGGAGACGCTGGGGGTTTTTCTTAAGGCGGAGATAAAGCGGGAAACAAAGGTTGAGCCGGTTATGTTTGAGGTATCCTTTGGGCTGGAACGGGGCGCCAGCGAAGGAATAGAGGAAGCCGTAAATATTGAGATTGGCCTCAGGGGTTCTTTTTCTCTAAGGGGGAAAATCGACAGGATTGACCGCCTGGAGAATAATCAATACAGAGTGATTGATTATAAAACAGGAAGTTCTTCGTCTTATGAAGATTTTGAATGCTTTGGCAGAGGCAGGATTCTCCAGCATGCCCTCTATGCTGTCGCTGCAGAACAGATAATAAAGAAACTTGGGATGGATTCGTCGCCTCAAGTCGTCCAAAGCGGGTATTATTTTCCGACTATGAAAGGGGGTGGCCAGGAATTTCTTGCTGACCGTTTTGATAGAGGAAGACTTGAGAGTTTGTTGAATGAGCTCTTGAGTATCTTGTCCAGGGGCAATTTTGTGGTTAATCCAGAGGTAGAATGCAGTTATTGTGATTTCAACCCTGTTTGTGGAGAAGATTCCCCGAAGAGGGCTAAAGCCAAAAGAGATGGGAATCCCGCGGAATTCGGGATTTTTGAAACGCTGAAGGAATATGATTAAGAAATGAGTGATTTAAAATTAGTAGATAAAGAGGAAAGACAAAAGATCTCTGAAAAGCTGGACACGACCTTTCTTGTGGAAGCTGGAGCAGGCTCCGGGAAGACCAAAAGCCTTGTCGATCGTATGCTTGCCCTTCTTCGTTCAGGAAAATGCCGGATAGATACCCTGGCTGCAGTAACCTTTACCCGGAAGGCTGCAGCAGAACTGCGTGGTCGCTTCCAGACAGAGCTGGAGGAAGCTGTCTTAAAGGAGAAGGACAAGAAAGTTAAAAACAGGCTCTCAGACGCTCTCCAGAGCCTGGAGCAGTGCTATATCGGCACTATCCATTCCTTCTGTGCCAAGCTCCTCAGGGAGCGCCCTATTGAGATCGCCCTTGATCCTGAATTTAAGGAAATGGAGGAGATAGAAGATGCTGTCTTCCGGGAAAAATGGTGGCATGATTACCTGGTAAAAGTCAGGCTGGAAGGGGAAGCTATCTTACAATCTCTGGCTGAAGTGGGGCTTATGCCTGAGGAGCTCAAGGATTCTTTTAGGGCAGTATCTCTCTATCCGGAAGTCGAGTTAATGGGTGGGAGCAAGAAGACCCCTGATTTTAGCTATTTCAGAAAGAATCTTGAGAGCTTTCTCCTGGAAGCACAGCAGATTGTTCCAAAAGAAAGACCAGAGAAAGGATTTGATGGTCTGCAGAGATGCATGCGCCGCTGTTTTGTCCGCCAGAGAAACCTTGGCTTCGGGGACTATCGAATTTTAATGGATACTTTTGAACTGATGGATAGGAACTTGGGCGTTACCAAGAACCGCTGGCCTTCGCGTGAAGTAGCAGATGCTTTCCAAGAAGAATTTAACAGGTTCAAGGAAATAGTTGTAACGGACGCTCTGAAACAGTGGCGTGAATACCGCCACACGCGGATTCTTGATTTTTTAAAGCCCGCCATATGTTTTTACGAGGAGAAGCGGAGGCAAAAGTCGCGCCTAAATTTTGAGGATTTACTCCTTAATACGTCTCGTCTTCTCAGAGAAAACCCAGAGGTCAGGCAGTATTTCAGCCGGAAATTCACCCATATCCTTTTAGATGAATTCCAGGACACAGATCCTATTCAGGCTGAAGTTATTCTTTACCTTACAGGAGCTGACTGCGAAGAGCGCGACTGGCGCAAGCTTGTGCCGAAGCCGGGCTCTCTTTTCCTTGTCGGTGATCCCAAGCAGTCGATTTTTCGCTTTAGACGGGCAGACATAGACACTTACAATGTAGTCAAGGAACAGATTGAGAAGGGCGGGGGTGAAGTTCTCCATCTTACGGCAAACTTCCGTTCATTGCATTCACTGGCGGACTGGAATAATCCTGTATTCAAAGGCATTTTCCCAGGGGATTCTGACAGATATCAACCAGCTTATGCCCCTTTAAACACAGTGCGGGAGGATGAAGAAAAGACATCGTTTGGAGTATATAAAATTACTGTGCCTAAGATAAAGTGGAGTAGAGCAAAAAACATTGCTGAGTATGACGCGGACGCTATTACAAATTGGATAAGCTGGGCGTGCAAGGGCAATGTCTGTTTTGCCCGGACAAAAAAAGAAAAGGATAAGGGATTGAACAAGGCCCAGCCCTCAGATTTTCTTTTGCTCTTTCGTTATAAGAAGAATATGAATATTTACGCCCGGGCTCTGGAGGAAAGAGGAATTCCTTTTGAAATTACCGGAAGTGATGCCTTCTCTGAGTCTGTGGAGATAAGAGAGATTGTCAATTTAGCCAGGGCCCTCAATGATCCGGAAAATCCGATTTACACAGTCGCTGTGCTTAGAGGAATTTTCTTCGGTGTGAGTGACAACGAGCTCCTGCAGTTTAAGCGTGAAGGGGGTAAATTCTCTTTTCTCTTGGATTTTCGGGAGGGAGAAAACTTAGGAGGAGCAAGAGTCGGTGAGAGTATGAAGAGATTGAGAGAGTGGTGGGATTGGACAAAGAAATATCCTGCATCAACTGCTCTTGAAATGATCTTCGAGAATTCAGGAATTATAAATTACCTGGCAACTTCAGAAATGGGGAGCAGTAAGGCAGGAAATTTGTTTAAACTTCTTGAAATCTTACGCGCCCAGGAAAGGGAAGGAATGACATCCTTTGCAGGATTGGTGGAATTTATGGAAGAGCTTACTTCTGTCCACGAAATAGAGGAGATTAGCTTAACTCCCGGACGGGCGAATGCTGTACGGTTGATGAATCTTCATAAAGCTAAAGGCTTAGAATCTCCTGTTGTTTTCCTGGCTAATCCTGTGGGTATAAGGCCGCATGAGCCTGATAAGCACGTCATAAGGGTGAAAGAGGTCAACCCGCAGGGATATTTCCTGTTTAAAAAATGGGGTATGTACCAGGGAAAATTAATATCTCAGCCGGTGAACTGGGAAGAGAGAGCAGAGGAAGAGAAGAAATATGGAGAAGCTGAAGAAACAAGATTGATGTATGTTGCTGCGACGAGGGCTAGAAACCTTATGGTCATTAGCACCTATGAGGGAGATATATCTAATAAACGGGCGTGGAAGGCCCTTGATGATAAACTCGGCGGCGTACCGGAGCTTGAGATTAGGGAAAAGACCGCAGTTAAAGAACGGGAGAAGCTTGTTTTACGGGGCGGTGAGCTGGATAAGGCCAGGGGCAAATTAAAGGGAAATATAAACGCGGCTATTAGGCCCAGCTATTTGCTTGAAAGCGTTACTTCTTTAGCGAAAAAAGAGAAGGAACTTCCTGGATGGCGGAAAAGTGGGTTTGGGATGAGCTGGGGCAGGGTTGTCCATAATATTCTTGAGGTGGCAGGAAAAGGAGGAGATGAGAAGCTCGATCTGTTAGCGGAAAATGCTCTGGTTGCTGAAGGAAGGGATGCGGGGGAGAAGGGAAAGCTTATGCGATTGATTGATTCTATACTGAAATCTGATTTCTGGCAGAGGATCATGAAGGCTGAGAAGCGATATTTTGAGATTCCGTTCTCTATAAAGACGGATAGTAGTGCTTTGGTGGTGGACGAATGGGAAGAAAAGGGCGAAAAGGGAGCACTGGCCAAGAAGGAAGAAAGAGGGAGCACAAAATATGATGAAATATCTGAGAGAGAAAAACTACCTATAATTCTAACCGGTGCCATTGATTTGGCTTTTTTTGAGAAGGATGGTTGGGTTATCGCGGATTACAAGACTGACGAAGTAGGGGACGGGCTTGAGAGTTTTGTTAAGTATTATGGGGCCCAGGTTGAGCTCTACAGCAAATATTGGGAAGAAATCACCAAACAAAAAGTGAAAGAAGCAGGACTTTATTTTACCTCTTTAGATAAGTGGGTGAAGATTTATCCAAATATGCAAATTTAACTTTAACAACAATAGGAGTTTACGATGAATATTATTAATTGTCGGGAATGTGGTGGGAAGTTTAGCGACAAGGATGCTAAGTGCCCACACTGTGGGGCGCCCTCTGGAAAAGCTCCAAAAAAAGATGAATTAAATGAAAATGAAAAAAGAACTACTGAAAAAAAGGTGCCCTCTGGAAGAGCTCTAAAAAAAGATGAATTAAATGAAAATGAAAAAGAAACTACTGAAAGAAATATGGATGCAGAGAAAAGTAATTCAGGAGATATTGCAGAAGAAATCAGAAATATTAAGCTTCAATATGAATCAATGTATAATGAGATGAAAGAGTTATTTGAGAAGATGAGAGCAGGCCACGACATTATTGGGAATAAGATCAGTTGGCTCGATGAACAAAACGAGCAACGCAAAAAAAGCTTAGAAGATATTATTTCTAAAACATCTTCAAAATATTCTTTATAGGCTGGATCAAAGACGAGGTAAGGTTAGGTATATTTTAAGATAAGGAGATTTGCTTACTCTAGAAGAGATAAAATAGTCAAACCAAAAGGTCTTTGCTTCATTTCCAGAAAAAATCATCGAAAAATAACCCTTCAATTCATCTCAAAAGGCTATTGAACTATTTTTGGTGATGCTGCAAAATTTCATTGAAAATCTAAATTTGAGGCAAATAAGATGAAATTTAATCTGTTAGCCTCAGTTAGGCCATTTAATTCATAAACAGATTACATGTGTGTTTCTTAGTGAATGATTTTTTTCTGACAGTTTATAGGTTTTTTATTACTTATTTAATAAAAAGGAGAACAATAAAATGTTAACCGGAGAGTTCGCGGTTTTATTTGCAAGAAATATGGCGAGAGGGGGAGAGGAAATGAATTTACAAATCTCCCATGACCATGACCAGCTGTTAAGTACATTTAAGGACAGCGATTATTTTGATGTGTCAGTTGCACACGCATTTGTTTGGACTGGACATGCTGCCGGGAAACCTGGCTATTATGAGGCCGCAGTTGACTATTTAACTACTGGAAGACTTGAATCCTTAGACGGGGCAAAAGTTTATTCGGAAAGATTTGGTCCGGATTCTCTTGCCTCGGGTTTGATAGGTTGGAAAGCTATTTCGGAACAACTTGGTAGACATGATTTTCTCTCGTGTGATGCACAGGAATTGTCTAATATTCAACAAAAGTGTTTAGGTATTGCAAAACGGCTCATAGATCAAAAACTGTTATCTGGGATGGGGTCTTGGCAATTTTGTGCTCCTTTTAAAATTGTTGCGATTCAGAGAAAAGATCTATGGCAAAATGAAAGTTTGGATAAAGTTTTAATGCCACTGGGGCAAGAGGTAAACCGGGGAATAATTAAGTTATTCCAAAAGAATCATGCTTATATTAAAGATTATGATATAAATATGATTTCTGAGGAAGAAGGGGATTTGATAGATGATATGGGTATAGTTGAGTTAGTTCACGGCATTTGCAATGGTATTGCACTAGATATCGAGAGTCGGGTTTTGCATGTAAACTCAGGTCTTTATAAATATGGGAAAGGTAAATCATAGTATTTTTAAGTTGTAGGCGAATTTCCCCCTGCATGTTCCTAAAAATCACCCCTCGATTCATCCCAAACGACTATTGTGATTAAAGAGCGGCAATGTAATATTTATTGAGAATTAAATTAGAAAAACCTGTTTTCGGGTACTCTCAATCAGGAGTAATAGGTGATGGGAAATTATAAATCATCAACAAAAGCTATTTACTCATTAATTCTTGTATTGGTATGGATACTATTTTCTTCAGCTCAGGCCCAGCAGATCTGGCGAACATGTGTCAAAGTTATTGACGGGGATACAATTGTATTAGACGGAAATGAGAAAGTCAGACTCATAGGGATTGATACTCCTGAGACGAAGGACCCCAGGAAGCCGGTTCAATATTACGGGAGAGAAGCCTATGAGTTTACGAAGAGATTAGTTGAAGGCAAAAAAGTAAGGTTAATTTACGATTTGAATAAAAAAGATAAATACGGAAGGACACTTGCCTATGTGTATTTAGAAAATGGCACATTTCTTAATGCTGAAGTAGTCAAGCAAGGATACGGATTAGCATACAGATATTTCCTTTTTAAGTATTTTAATGAGTTTAAACAGTATGAAAGAGAAGCTCAAGCAAATGAAATTGGACTTTGGTCGGATGGAAGAGGGGAGGAGCCTCAAGCAGCACGTGAGAATGATAGTGATATTGTTTATATAACAAGAACCGGACAGAAGTATCATAAAGAGGGATGCGGTTCTTTAAGAAGAAGTAAAATCCCTATATTTTTATATGAAGCATGCAAAAGAAGGTATGCGCCCTGTTCAAATTGTGATCCTCTAGAGTGTGAATAAATTAAATAAAAAGGAGGCGTAAATGATTCCATTAATGTCCTTGATGATTGGTTCTTATATAGTAACAAGAATGATGATTTTCATGCTAAGCAAAAATCACAATCAATATAAATCAGGGATTGTAATTAATAAATTGTTGGCAGCCTTAACAGTTATTATTACAGTGATTTGTGTGATTTTAATATTTCGTTCTAGTATAAACCCTTTCGATATGGAAAGCATATTAAAACCGGATGTATTGCCATCAAGTAGTGAAAAAGTTGAAGCTTCAGAGAAGACAAAGGATTTGGACGTGGGGATTGAGAATATTGGGGAAAAACAAGCCTACATAAATAAAGTAAGGATTATAAATTTGAAAGCTGTAGAAACAACACCAGAAAGAATTGAAGTATCTGGGATTATAAGGAATCTAGGTAATCGAACTCTTAATAAAGTCGATATGATCATATATTTTCTGGATAAAGATGGTATGCCAATTTTTGAAGAGACATATAGCCCTGTTTGGGTATCTGAATATTCTTTTGGCGTTAGTAATAAGCCACTAAAGCCGAATTATTCAAGAAGATTTGGTTATAATATTGAAGATGTTCCCCCAGATTGGGCAAAAAAAGTTAAAGCGGAAATTGCCGATATTAGGTTTGAAAGATAAATAATATTGTCGGTTTCGCCGAAAACAAATATTGTAGCTTATTTAGTTCACCAAATAAGAAGAGCATGAAAATCCTTATAAAAATCTTATAGAATTTCCCTTATAAATTTATTAGTAGCCCTCTTACTGTGTCGAATAACTAGGCTTATGTTAATAAACTCGAGTTTCTTGAAAGCGTTATGTCAAACAGCATATACTTTTCAGAAATGGATCTTTGTACAGTTGTACTAGACGCAAAGATAAAAGGTACTTTATAAACTTAAAATTTAGAATCTTATAACGCAACCTTGAGACAAGATACAATAATTGCGTTTTTAAATAGGGGGGGGATACTTGTAAGAAAGAACAAAAAACGCTATGATTTAATATGAAAAAGGTGACAAAATGGCAAAATATTTTACTTTAGAATACTGGTTGGATGAAGGTTGGTATGTTGGCAGGCTAAAAGATGTGCCTGGCGTCTTTAGTCAAGGCCAAACTTTAGAAGAACTGAAGGAGAATATCCTTGATGCATACAACTTGATGATCGAAGAAGACGAAGAAGCCTTGCCTCGTATTATAAGGGATAAGATGAAGCAAATCCGGATTGAGATTTGAAAAGAGAAGCATTTATCAAAGAGTTAAAAGATGCTGGTATCAAGCTAAAACGTCATGGCAAAAGACATGACATTTACTTTAACCCTAAAACTGACAAGAAGACCCCTATTCCTCGACATAAGGAGATCAGAGATACTTTATGCATATGGGAATTTAAATCCTCCCCTTGTTCAACGTTTACTCTTCAATAGTTAATGTCTCTACGGCTCCTATGATTCCCGCGAGAGACATTTTAGTGGCCCCACCAATAATAAAGATCTTTTTTCCGATTGAACAAACACCATGACCAGTGCGGGCGTATTTCATCGAAGCCATTCGACTCCATGTCTCTGTCGATAAGTCATAAGCATCAATTGAATTTGTTGCCTTACTTCTGGCAGCACCACCAACTACATATATTTTATTATCAATAACCGCAGATTGGATCCCTGTTCTTGCTTCCGGCATGGCTTTTCCTGAAGTCCAACTGTTCTTGAGCGGATCATAGATGTCCACGCTTTTTGTCGCATAGCCAGAATCACCAGCACCTGTTCTTCCGCCTATTACATATATTTTCCCCTTTACAGTTGCTGCAGTTCCCCCTTGTTTTGGGGTAGGGAGTGGCTTCGCTTCACTCCAAGTATCTTTGACAGAGTCATAAATTTCCACCTTGGTTAAGGCTTTTCGACTCCCGCCTGTACCTGATATTCCCCCAATCACATATATTTTCTGATTATAAGCCGTAGCCATATGATACCATCTTGAAATGGGCATCGGCTTGCCCTTCTTCCAAGATTTGCTCTCTGTATCATAAATCTCGAGCTTGTTTACTATTCCACTCCTGTTTCTCCCTCCCAGGACGTATATTTTTTTGCCTAAAGCGATGGCAGCAGCCATGGATATCGGTGCTGGCATTGATGTCTCTTTAGACCACTTGTCTGTGGAGGGGTTATATTTCTCTATAAGGGAGGAGAATTTACCTTGCTTAGTGATTCCTCCTATCACATAGATTTCCCCATCAGTGGCAACGGATGCTGCTGCCATCCTAGGTGTCGAGAGTGGAGACTTTTTTTCAGTGCCTGTTGTTTTTCCAAACGATGTCGAAAGGAATAAGAAAAATACAAGAATCGTCAATAAATTTGTAAAATAGTTACGTTTCATCCTTTTCTCCTTTTAGGGTATATTTTCATTCAATTGAAGGTTCTTTTGTGAAAACGTACTCTTTTTTCTTTTGTCGGCTTGCGCTTGCTTTAAGAAGAAAAAGGATAACTCCTACCCATCCCGCCCAAAAGATTATAGGAGCAAGACTGTCCTTCCACAGGATGAGCAATATAGCAAGAACAATCGCTAAGATAAGATCTATCCCAACGCCTCTTTTTTGCCCTGGCATAATGACCTCCTTTGAATAAATTAAAGTGTATTATGAAAAAATCTAAAAACTTTATTACTGTCGGAATGAAGTTTGGGGCACTTATTGGCCATTGTTTTGTCTTTGAGCGAAATAGGCGAAAGAATAACAATTAATGACAGAGGAGTCAAATTTGAAATTATGGCAGGAATTCCTACTAAGAATCTGTTTGATACTATTGCATTAGAAAAGAACCTAACCATTATTTAAACTTTTTAAATTCTTTTAAGAAAAGATATCTTTCATTTTTTGATTTTGTCTATGATATCTCTATTTCAAGATGCCCAGCAGGTGAAAATTCGCCAAAATTGGCAGTGAATCGGAGCTGTCACAATATAAGTATCTCAGTTTGACTCCTTCCTCATTAGTTGCTATTCTTTTGCCATTCAAAAAAATGAAATCATTTTTAAGATAGGGCTATCTTATGAAAGGAGCGAAGAAAATATCCCGGAAAATTAAATTCAATGTTTTAATAATTATTATGTTCTTATTCAATGTTTTCAGCAGCAATTCCTGTAGTAAAGGGACAGATGAGACAACGGAACCAATAATCAAAATGAACATCCTCGTGGTGTTCAACATGAGCCCATCCACAATTGAATATAAGGACAATAAAAAAATTCCTGTTTATGCCTATGATCCTCGAAAGGAAATAAAAAAATATTTAAAAGATGCCGGCATTAAAGCTGTGGCAAAAGATGACAAGCCACATGAATTGAAACTAGAGGTTGAGTACCATGAAAGAGCACGAGGCACTTCTCGTTATGCTGGAGATCCTGTTCGTAAAACTAGTGTCTCTATAAGCGATTTTAGCTTTACTCTGTATGATGGGAGCGGGCAGACACTACTCTATGAGCAATACGACCCTGCTGGAGAAGTCCCTGGGACAAAGGTAATAGATTCACTCGCTCGGTTCAACGAAAAAATTCCTCAACTTATTTTAGGTAGATTAGAAGCTGAAGATGAAGTATCGTTTTTGATTTCCCGAATCAAAAAGGAAGATTTTTTAAAGAAACTGAACAGGTCAGGAGGTCTAAAACTATTGAAACGAATAGAAGGATTTCAGGATCGTCGTGCAATTGATCCTATTCTTCCTTTTTTACGAGTCGGAAGTAATTATGCTCGATGGCGTGTCAAATACACTTTATTTGCCCTGGGATATGAGCCCCAGAGCATTGAAGAGAAATCTGCCTGGGAAATAATTGACTTCGAAAGGCCCATGGGTTTAAACCGTAAAGAACAAGAAGCGATTCCTTGGGGAGTCCGTAGGATGTCTAGGGGCGCTCAGGGGCTTGTGGAGCGTGGAGATCCCTTAGAAAGACATCACTTTATAGTTTATTATGGACTACATGGAATAAAATTGTTGCTGGAGGACCTCAAACGAGAACGCAGGAAAAACGTTTGGAGTGAAATTATCGAACATGCAAAATCGAGCCTTTGTTTATTGACTAAGGAGAATTGGAAAAGGGCATGGGGGCAAGGGCATGTTGATCTTGACGAGTATTTCTCACCTGAGAAAATTACATACTTATCTACTGAAGAACTCAAAAAAAAATTGTTAAATAAAATTGAAAAACCGCCGACGTGGGCAAAGGGTAGGGGAACAATCCGTCGCAGACATTTCGCAGCTCTGTTTCGTCAAGAATGGAATTCATACACCACTGAGAATCTAATTGCTGCTTTAAAAGATGGAGGAGGCAATGATAGATATCTAAATGATGTCATTTATATATTGGGAGAGATTGCTGCTAAAAAAGCGATCGATACCTTGAATACATACCTCTCAGATTACGCATATATGGCAGAAGCAAAGAAAGCAATACAAAAGATCGAATCAAGATAGAAATAGTGTAGAATTTCAGTATATGTCCTGTGGCATATACTTTTGTGAATTGAACCGGCATATAGCTAGCATCTGATTTTACTTATAGATACTTTCTCGTGGTCCAAAAGAGAAGAGAATGATTGAGTTTTTTTCCCATTTGTAGATTAAGCGCCGGGCCTGTCCTTTGACTGTGTATTTAAAAGAACGCAATAAGGCAAAATCCCCCTTTAGCTTCTTACCGGATTGAGGATCTTTAGCAACTTCTATAATAGCTTCCTTTAATGCTTCCTTCTCAGTCTTTTCTTTAAGTCTTGTCCGCAGTTTATTGAATTTTGTAGTTTCATGAATCTTCATCTATAAATCTTCCGGCTTTAATTCTGAAATTCTACCTGTTTCATAATCAACCTGGGCTTCAATGATATCTTTAATTTCCTGTACGGTTAATTCGGGATTAACAAGAGCAAGAAGGCCGATTTTAAGAGCATATCGGAGAGCACTCGAAAAATCCCTGGCTTCTTTCTTGGCATAATGATCTAATTCATTGATAGTTTTCTCATCGAGTGTAACCGTTTTTCTTATCATTGCTTACCTCTTCATACTTAATATGATAATATCATACTTTTGTCAAGCTTTATAATTTCATTTTTTGCTGCAGCAATCTGCGTCCGATAACAAGAATTACGTTAACTAATCAGTCTTTAAAGAGGAATCAAAAATTATAGTCTTTTAAGAAGTCATAAAAAGATAATAATCTCTTTGAATCTTCTGGAGTAAATAGAAAAGGCTCTAAATCTTTCACTAACTGCTTGAAATCGATTCTCTTGCATTTGTGCAAAATCTTACTTTTTAAATCATCTTGGCTGATGATGCTTAGTTTTTGCTTTAAATATTTGATATTTGGCTTTGTTTTTCCCAAGAAAAAAAGAATATCATGAAAATCTCTTCCCATTTGACGCTTTCTTGAAAAAATACAATAAATTTTTTGCGAGAGCAATATATCTTGAGGGACAACGTTTATCCGCAGGAAGACATCGAACTTGTTTATTATGATTTTATCCAACTTGTACGAAAAATCCTGAGGTTCCATATTAATTCGGATTAACAGCTTCTCATTCTTATCCTCTGAGATTTTATTTTCATATAACACGTTAGGAATTTTAATCAGTGACTTACAAGGTCCCTTAAAAAAATTTCTGATCTCAACCTTATATCCTTGAAGTTTTAATTTTTTTTTAATTAACGAGATTAATTGTTCGAAATCATTTCTGTTTATGCCTAAGTTATCGAAATCCAAGTCTTCTGAAAACCTTGTATTCCCGTGTATAATCCTGGCAGCAGTTCCCCCCAACAGAGCCAATTTTCTGCCAACTTCTGATTCAAAAATGGCTTCAAGCATCTTGTATTGCATATATTCTCTAAGAAGATTTTTCTTAAAAGACCTTAGTGATTCCGGGTAAAATGATTCTATTTGTTTAATATCTAACATTTTTATTCCTTCTGTTTAATATCATTAAGGGAAAATATAGTAAAATATTTTAAAGAGCTTTTGAATAAATTATATTGCATTTTAATAACTTTAGGATATTTTGGTCAATTCTTTTTTTCATACGTTAACGTCTTTTCCTTATCAATTTTCTATTTTAAAGTCAACTTTCCTTAGTAAATGCACATATAAATATGTGTATTGCGTGCATTTCTTTTGCACAATATGTTCTTGACATTATGTTCAGATATATTATAATAAATAGCATATCTTTTATAAGGGAGTATAAATGAGAACAACAGTAACCATTGAACATGATATCGTAAAAGAGCTTCTTAAAGAGACAAAAGCGAAAAGTAAAGCGTCTGCTGTAAAAGAGGCTATTCGAGAATATATCAGAAGGGCAAAATTAAAGAAAATAAAATCTATGAAAGGGAAGCTTGAATTCGATATGACAGCGGACGAGATTAGACACCATGAGCGCTGATAGAATCCTTATTGATACATCTGTCTGGATTGGGTATTTTCGGAATAAATCCTCTTCGGTAGCTCAAAAAGTAGATAGGGTTCTTGAAGAGGATGAAGTTTATGTTCCAAAAATAATAATTGCAGAATTGATGCAGGGATCAAAATCGATAAAAGAACTTTCAATCATTAAAGATTTTTTTGATGCTTTTCATATTATCGATCAAAAAGATGATAGCTGGGTAAAAGCGGGGAGTCTTTCTTACAAGCTGAAAAAGAAGGGGAAAAACATTAATCTATTTGATTGCTATATTGCTGTTATAGCTCAGGAATATGACTGCATAATTTTCTCTCTTAACAGGCATTTTAAAGAGATCCAAAGCATTATTGATGTTTCGATGATTTGATAGTATTGGAAAGGACTGATACTAGAATTTGATATTTCAGGAGATGGTGCTGCGGTAATATAGATTAAGCAAGGCCTTCTGCTCTCAATTGCTGAACCACATAGTTATATGCTTCTTTTCCTTCGCACATGTACTTCCCCCATGGAGTTATGATAATAAAGTGGGGAATACTCTTCAGCCTAAACTGTTTTGCCACCGGGGAATCCCAATCGATTCCCTCTACTCCTCTTCTGTTGATATCGATCTTTATTACAGCAATATCGTCTCTCCTGGCGTCGAGCTTTCTGAGGAATGGAGATATCCTTTTACAGGGGGGACAGTAATCGCTGTAAAAGTCAATAATAGTGGTCCTGCCCTTCACAGCTTTCTTTTCTAGATTAATTGGACCGTCAATCATATAGGAAGGTAGAGCTCTTGTGGCGTATCTTCCTGAAGGGATTCCTGCTGATAGGAAATCTCTAGTCATAAAATATTTCGTATAGAGCCCATATGAAGCACCTATTAGCAGAAGAATTAAGATAACCTTCATGTAAGAGCGATTCTGATGGCCGCGGGCTTTGGATTTTGCCCATTTAGGTTTGCGGAGTTGAGGGAAATTTTTGCCGCAATTAACACATATTAGAGTATTAGTGGCGAAGAAATTACACGTAGGGCAATACATAGCGTCTGATATTTTCTCAGAGCTGTATGTTTTTATAAATCCTCTATTGGGGTGAATTTTGGGGGTGAATTTAGAGGTGAGTTTATATACCCCCTCATATCGGCAGAGGTGAGTAGCATCCCCATCCTTTTTTATAGTGACTCGAATTCCACACTAATAAAGGGCGGGTTCATTCGATCATGCCCTTCTCTTTTAGCAGTGGAGAGAGCTTCTTCTGCTTTTTTGATAGCCTGTTGGGGGGTCATATCAGCGTCACTTCTCTCGGCAACACCTATGCTAACTGTTACCGGTATTTTATTCGCCAGTATTTCAATTCTTTTAAGTCCTTTTGGTTTCTGGCGGGGACTTTTCTGGCTTTGGGGAATTGGGCCAAGTTTTTTGATTGTTTGCCTTAATTCTTCTATCCGGGGCAGCATATCTTGTAAAAACATACCTGGAAAAACTATCGCGAACACTTCATCTCTATAACGAAAGGGCTTACCTCCTCCGGTTACACTCGTTAGTTTTGAGCCCACAGAACGAAGTACCTGTTTGCTAACGCGGCGGCCATGGTTATCTTTAAGCCTCTCGAAATTGTCGACCTCAATCAACGCTACTGTGTAACCGGTATTAAGCTGGGAAAGGATTCCACGCATATTCTTCCCAGTTGGAAGATCGGTCAGCTCGTCTTGAAATCCCTCCACATAGATATTCTCAATCACGGATATAACAAAGATAAGCCCTGCTGTGGAAAAATAAATCGAGGACACTGGTCCGATCTGACTAAAAGCTAGAGCATAAAATATAGAGATTAGCGCCCAGCAAAAGGACCGCTCGATTACCCCATGAGTTCTAACGTATAGTAAAAGATAGTAAACAAGAGCAAACCCGAAAGCAAATAAGGCCAGTTGAGATAAAGGGATGTTTTCGAATAGAGCCCATTTTATGGATGAATACTCGAGGAAAGCGCCAAAGCCTAAGCTCTTGTACTGATAGATATATGCAACTCCGCATCCTTGTAAAAGGATTGCACCCAAGAACCAAATGCTTTGCCACTTCATATCTCCCCGTCTTTTCATGAAGGCAAACACGCAAATATTAACCGGAAGCAGGAAGGAGATTGCGTGGTATATAAGGCGCCCTCCTTCCGTTATGACAGCAGTATTTCCAGCAAAGTAGAGAAGTGTCCTGTCCGCAATGACCAGAATAAGAATGACGAGCATAAGCCAGATTCGTTTAAAAAACAGCCCTAGCACTACAGCTGCTCCGATAACAATGATAGGGTAGATTAGAGCCGATTTTGGCAATACTTTATCTATAATCCTCAGATTCAGAATGATTACCGTTATTAGAAAGAGAAGACCACCAGGGATGAAAAAAGAAAAGAGAGTCTTTGCAATTGATTTAATATTCTTAGGAGATGGAAATTTGAATTTTAATTTCATTTTACAATTATAAACGATTCAATATATTTTGTCGGTTTAACTCTACATAAATTTATACATCAAGAAAAATTTCTGGTCAAAGGTTAAGAATCATTAATTTTTTATTTGATTATTCGATTGACTCTTTTTTTGATAATTGATATTTTCTTTTTGTTTATTTTTGTTTAAGATGATAGCAGAGGACATAAAAGATGGAATGCCCTAAATGTCAGTTTGAGAATCCAAAAGATATGAGCTTTTGCGTTAAATGTGGGACGAAACTAGGTTTCAAAGAAGTCTCTCATGCAGAGACAAAAACTCTTCTAAAACACAGGCAGGAGTTGGACACGGGGAGCACTTTCGCCGGAAGATACCAGGTTATTGAAGAGATGGGACGAGGTGGTATGGGCAGAGTCTACAAGGTTGTCGATACTAAGCTCAAGGAGGAGCTGGCGCTTAAAATCATTCATCCCGAGATCGCTGCAGAGGAAAGGATCATCGAAAGATTCGGAAATGAATTGAAGATGGCCCGCAAGATCTCTCACAAGAATGTTTGCCGTATGTACCATTTTGAGGAAGATGAGGGAATTCATTATCTTACCATGGAGTTCATCCGGGGAGAAAGCCTGAAAGACATGATCGGGATGATGGGGCAGCTGAGTCCCGGTCAGGCACTCTCGGTTGTCAAACAGGTCTGTGAGGGGTTGGTAGAAGCCCATAAGTTGGGAGTGGTTCATCGGGATCTAAAACCGAGTAATATAATGATCGACAGAGACGGGATTGCCCGGATCATGGATTTTGGAATTGCGCGCTCCCTTGAAGCCAAAGGGATAACAAGGACAGGAACGATGATCGGGACTCCTGAGTACATGTCGCCCGAGCAGGTAGAGGGACTGGAGACGGACCAGCGTTCGGACCTTTATTCTTTGGGAGTGATTTTGTATGAAATGGTGGCAGGCAGGATCCCCTTTGATGGAGAAACACCGTTCAGCATAGCCTTGAAGCACAAGAGTGAGAAGCCGCAGGATCCCAGGAAAATTAATTCCCAGATTCCTGAAAATATCAGCAAAATGATAATGAGGTGTTTGGAGAAGGATAGGGAGAAGAGGTATCAGACTGCCGGGGAGCTTCTTTCGGAATTAAACAAAATCGAAGAAGATATCCCTACAAAAGAAAGGGTGATTCCTAAAAAAAGGACAACCATTTCAAGGGAGATTACAGTCACCTTTAATTTGAAGAAAATTCTTATCCCCGGCCTTGTAGTTGTCGCTCTTGCGGTTATAGCAGTGCTGGTCTTCCAGCCTTGGCAAAGTAGAGAAGTTGTTCCGGTCCCATCGGATAAGCCTTCTCTCGCTGTCATGTATTTTAAAAACAACACAGGCGACGACAGATTAGACCATTGGAGAAGTGCTCTTTCTGACTTGTTGATCACCGACCTTTCCCAATCGAGACATATCAAGATATTAAGTGCGGAAAGACTCTTCAATATTCTTCATCAACTGGATCAACTGGGGGTAAGTACATATTCCTCTGATGTGTTAAAGGAAGTCGCTACGCTGGGGCAAGTTAAGAATGTCCTGGTTGGAAACTACACAAGAGCAGATGATGTTTTTCGTATTAATGTCACCCTTCAGGAAGCGAGTTCAGGAGAGCTTATCGGTTCTGAAAGTGTGGAAGGACATGGCGAGAAAGATTTCTATGCCATGGTGGATGAACTGACAAGGAAAGTTAAGACAAATTTCGAGCTCTCCGAAACGCAGATCGCGACTGATATAGACAAAGAGGTGGGGAAAATCACAACCGACTCTCCGGAAGCCTATAAACATTACAGTCAAGGGAGGACATTTCTTCTCAACGGCGATTATCCGGGCAGCCTTGAGTCGATGCTAAAGGCAACAGAGGTTGATCCTGAGTTTGCCATGGCCTACAGGTCAATGGCTTCCGCTTACGGCAATTTGGGATTTTCTGGTCCAAGGAAGAATGCACGCCAGAAGGCTTTTGAATTGCGCGATCGAGTCTCGGATAGAGAACGCTTCCTTATCGAGGGTGATTATTACTGGTCAGCAGAGAAGACTTTTGATAAGGCTATCGAAGCCTATAGCGGATTATTGGAACTTTACCCGGATGAATCTATCGCCATCACCAACCTCGGAGGAGTCTACGGCAACTTGGAGGAATGGGACAGATCCTTAGAGCTCCATAGAAGTTTGCTCCACAACAAACCGGTGAATTTCATCGTTTACTGGAATGTCATCGAAATGTACATGGTCAAAGGAATGTATGATATAGCTAGGCAAGTTATGTTGAGTGCTCTGAATGATTATCCAGATAATACTGATTTTTATGGGCGCTCAGCCCTCATCCACGCCTGTCAAGGGGAATATGACCTTGCCCTGGATGAGGTTGAAAAGTCAATATCTCTAAGACGTGATATCGGACCGTTCTCCCTAAAAGGCGATGTTTTACATCTGATGGAAAATTTTAGCGAGGCTGAGAATGCCTACAAAAAGTTCATGATGAACACTACAACTGCAGTAGGTTTTGCCAAATTATATCTACTCCAGGGAAAGCTTGAGGAATTGAAAACCATGCTGGAGCGAGGTAAAGCTTTACAAAAACCATTAGCTCATCTGTATCTTAAGACCGGAGAGTTTGATAAGGCTTTAAGAGGATTTGATGAAATGTTAGATGAAGTTGTAAAAAGCGAAAGTCTTACCGGACAAATATTTATGTTGTACCAAAAAGGGCTGGCTTATCTTGAGCTGAAATCCGTTTCAGGTGCCCTAAGGAATGCTGAGGAGCTTAACGAGTTGATTGGAGAAAGTTCGTTCAAAAAAATGATCAGGTATTATCAGCATCTGATGGGAATGATAGAGCTGGAAAGAGAGAATTATCCAAAAGCCATAGATTATTTCCAGAAGGCCATATCCTTGTTGCCTTATACAGTGGATGGAAAAAGAGAATATCGTCCTTTGTTCATCAATTCTCTGGCTGAAGCTTATTACAAGGCTGGAGACTTAGAAAAAGCTCTCGAAGAATATAAAAAGATCTCTTCCTTGACCTTTTCCCGGATAGGGGATGGAGACATATATGCCAAGAGTTTCTACATGATGGGTGTGGTTTATGAGAGCACGGGAAAAAAAGCTGAAGCCACAGAAGCCTATGATAGATTTCTAGAACTCTGGAAGGATGCCGACCCCGGAATTCCTGAAGTCATTGACGCCAGGAAAAGGCTTGAAGCTATCTGAGTAATAAATGGGGCCAGTAATAAATGGGGCCAGGCTCCATTTTCCATGTATCCAAAAAATTGTCATTGCGAGGAGCAGGGCGACGTGGCAATCTCAACCTTTTTTTATTAGATTGCTTCGCCCCTATGAGGCCCGCAATGACAAACGAAGTAATCTTCTTCGCTTCTCGCGATAACACTGGAATAATAGCGTTTGTATTAATTAGTAATAAATGGAGCCTGGCCCCATTTTCCAATTTTAAGGTGCTAATTCTTTCTTTCCCAATCACTAAGTTTTGAGCCGGAGAGGGGGAGAATCCGCTCTAACTCGTCGTAGGTTTTCAGGGAACAGCAAACCGTGTTGACGTTGGGATTTTCGAGTACGAACCGGATGGCCGCTTCCCTTATTTCCTCTGGGCTCTTAAGATCATACTTTTTGATGAATTGTTCCGCCCTATCGTACTTATCTTTGAACCGCGCCAATCCTTCCTTGTAGAGGGAATCGATTTCCTTTTTTTCTTTTTCTAGCTGTTCGACCCGTGACTTGAGGCCAAAATACTTGGACACTGGAGATGACTTCATCAGGGCTGTTCCGATACTTTTTTCCTTGCAGACCTTAAGCACCTGTTCCGCCTGGTCCATCTGCAGGAAGTTGTAAGACATGAGGAAAACATCAAACCTTCCGTCATCTGCTGCGGCCAGGAGTATTTTATGCATTGGTTCTTCCGGAGCTTTGAGCCAGAACGACCCGTGATGGGAGATGCCCACATACCTTAACCGGCCTTCGCTCTTGAGCTGCTGCATAGCAGCATGGAATCCCTCTGTTTTAAGGATTTCGGGCTTATCCGGACAGTGCATCATCATGCAGTCGATGTATTCTGTATCCAGTTCTTCGAGAGCCTTGCGTGTCCGCTTGAGAAAATCTTCCTTCGAAGGGTCCTTTTTGACCTCCATCTTGGTGCTGATAAAGATAGATTTGCGATCGCGCCCCTTGATGGCTTTGGCAACGACGCCATGATGCCGCGGGTAGCTTTCCGCCGTATCGATATAGTTAAAACCAGCATCCAGCATGGTCCCAAACAGCCCTTCTTCATAAACAGAGCCAATCGCAAGGTCCGAGACTTTGAACCCGGTGCGGCCTAGGGTTCGAAAGGCTTTGATCTTGGGCTGAGAATTAGCTTTTGTTTCCCTGCTGTCTGCCAGAGTGCTTTTTCTTGTTCTAGCCCATACGCCTTTGGTGGCAATGCTGGCACTTAACAATCCGAAGGCGGATTCTTTCAGAAAACGCCTGCGGCCAAGATGTGTTTTTTTACTCATGTTTCCTCCACTGAATATATTAAATTTCTATTTTAACCTTTTTCAGCCAACTTGGCTTTTATTAATTAAACCGGCTTTTTTCATTGAGAATCTTTATGGTGAAAACACTAAAATATATTTTGGAGTGAGATGAATGTCAATACTCTTTCTCATTTTCATGAAAAGGGGACAGGTGTTTATGCTCCATAAAAAGGGGACTGGCTACTTTATGAATTGAAAATAAAAAGGGGACAGGCTACTTTATGAATCGAATAGATGTCATTGCGGGCATAATACTCAAAAAGTGGAGCTGAGTAAATAACGATACTATTATAAATAAAATAGTTAAAGTGTAAAATTTGATAAAAAGTTAAAGTGGTTTAACAATGGCAAAAAAAACACATCTTGGCCGCAGGCGTTTTCTGAAAGAATCCGCCTTCGGATTG
>DRHQ01000120.1 GCA_011049545.1 Candidatus Aminicenantota bacterium
AGCGAGCGGCTTCGATTTGATTGCGATAAGGCTTACTGTACACAGAAAGTGTTACTTCCGGTTCAGTATGAAGCGGGAAAAAGGCGTAGTTTAAGAGAGGAAGGTCTTTTGACCGGACATATAAGTTGCGAAATCGTCTCTCCATCATTCTGGCTCGCCAAGGCCTGATGATCCTCTGCCCTACAAAGTGCCCAATATAACTTGAAATGTGATTATCATCCCGGTATTCTCCGAAACGGAACTTGTATTCTCCGATTAATAAATCCAAGAGACTTTTTAATTTTAATAAATTGAACGGTTTTTTTTTCGAATTCACCATTCCTGGAGGTTTATTTGAAGACAGTACCACACCTTCATACATTGCATGAGCTTTTTGTACCTGTTGAAGGTATTTTGCGGCCTCATCTTTTAGAGAAGTATCAATACCATATTTAAGAAATTGTTCGTACATTTCTTGGAGATGATCAGAAGGTTCCATTACAGTTTCGCCGCAATAAAAATAGTTTCGTATTCTTGTTGGTCTAAGATTCAAGATTGGAATATTACGAGCCCTGGCAAAAAGATACGACAGATAGTCTCCTATGGTATTACACTGAAATGAGACTATGAAGCTGGGCTGGATTTCATCAAAAAACACTTCTATTCTTTTGAGCCCTTCCTGGAGGATAGACAACATCCTTTCATGGCTGAATCGAGGCTTGTAATCTTGATCGTATGCGTATTTCTTCCCGAAGTAAATCCGACGATCGGCAACTAAAGCATTCCATAAATAAGGTTGACCGATTTCTTTCTCATATTGTTCAAGCAAAGAAAGGTCACGTTTAATATCTTTTGAATCTCGAATAATTTCCCATTCCTTTAAGATCAAATATGAATTTGATTCTATCTCTGGATATTCTTGTTTGAACTCTTTGAAAAATTTTGAATCAGCCACATAAAATCCAATTTTTTCTAGAGATATGGATTTTTTCATAGCCAGCATAAGATTATAAAACATATCTAAGCTCGAACTTTGTGTAAAAAACAGCGCGTTCATTTCCTTTTTCTTGATTTCAAAAAGTATTCAAAGAATTTTAAATCATCTTCTTCATCTATATCAATATATAAACCATCAGTTTCACAAGCGATTGTTTTTCGAGGAATTCTCCAACCTCTTAGAATGGCTTGCCTGGAAAAAATCCAACAATTATTTGTAATATCAAAAATAGGCGGTGCGTCCTGCCTGCGAACGAAATTCCCTTTTAAAACTAATTGGGCATAACCACTTTTATTTATTTTTACCATGTTAAAATAGGGATTCCTTTTGCTTTTGGTTGCTGCCACTACTAAATCCGGTCTATTTTCTATAAAAATATCTATCATTTCATTAATATCATCTTTTTTCCTCACGGGGCTTGTAGGATCTAAGAGAACAATACCATTTATTTTCAAAGAGTAAATTTGATCACATTTCATTAAAGCATGCTTTAAGACTTCTATCATGGAAGTGTTATCTTCAGCTAATCTTTTTGGCCTTATAAAAGGCACTTCTGCGCCGTATTTTTTTGCTACCTCAGCAATCTCTAAACTATCAGTAGTAACTATAGTTTTATAGATTTTTTTATAGCTTAAAGCATCTTTTATCGTGTAGTAGATTAAAGGTTTGTCCAAAACTTTTCTCAGATTTTTATTTTTTATTCCTTTAGAGCCGCCCCTCGCGGGAATTATTCCCAATAAAATAGGGCTTTCTATATTATTTATATTACCTTCAGCCACTGTCTTTTCTCTGAGGAATTATGAACGCAATGACATATAATCACGGATCTTTGGGACAAAGCAAAATTTTATATTTTGAATAGAATTCTCTTAATAAGGACTTTTATTTTAAAAATCCATAAAATCTTTAATTTTCTCCTTATGATATCTTTTATGTTACTTCTAACATGACCGTGAGGATAAGCCAAAATTTTATTTTTATCATGAAGATTATTTGTTATTAAACGTTGAGAAATTTTTTTTACAATATTTACACCTTTATTCTTAAACTCTTCTTTTCCACCCATAATATGCAAGTGATATTTTGCATAGGTTATTGTATTAAATTTATCAGTTAATTTATAAGACAAGGTAGAAGGAGCATATGTCAAATCTCCTGATACGTAGTTACCATTATGCAAAGAAATCAATTCTTTGTTGATTGTGTTAACCAGATTTTTTACTTCCTCTCCTCTGTAGAAAAAGAGGGGTTTTATATAAGGGGAAGCTTTTTTTCTATGTAGTTGAAATGTATAAGAATGAAAATCTAAATAAATAGAAGGGAGCATTTTTAGGAAATATCGCCATAAATAATAAGCTTCGGGCGCGTTGGTTTTGTCTTTTTCCTTAAAATCCCAGTATAAATTTATACCTTTCACATTACAACCGTTATACCCATGCGAAAAGCCATCAGGATTAACAATAGGTATTATTATAAAATTAAAATATTTCAACAAACTCTTACTTTCGTTAATATTTAATTTTTCCATAATTGCTTCGGTGGCAAAAGTGTCTGCCTCCATAGGATGAAATCCTGAAGTTATAACAAAAGTGGGTTTATAATTATTTGAAATCTCCCCATCAGAATAAACATAAGCTAATAAATCTCTCCCTTCAAATGATTTTCCGTATGGTTCTTTTGTGCAATATAAGTTTTTGGATAAGTTTCCAAATGTATTATAGAGAAGTTTTAAGCTTCTGAAAAAAGTATTGGAAATGTAGAGAGTTTCTTTTTCTGATAATACAACTTTTATATAATATTTCTTAAAAGTATCAGTATATGCTTCGATATTAGTCAGAGGGTAAAAATCTAAATCAGCGTTTTGTTGTCCCAGGATATAACTTTTATATTGAAGATTATTCTTCCTATCACAATTAATAAATATCTCTATTTCTTTTGAATGGTTAGAATTGTTCCTTAGACCGAATACAAAATGCCAGTTATAATCATGAACAATACCATCTTTTTTGACCAGTGGTTCTTCTCTTAGGGTTGCAAAGACTTTGTCATCACGAATATGGTGTTTCCCTATCGAAGCACCTTCAAAATTTTCAATAATTTCAATAGCAGACATATCTCGCCTTTATTTACAATTAATTGAAATTGTCATGGTTGAAAATATTGGAATATTTTTTCTCGTTTGCCCCGTTTGTCTGGCTAGGTTAGGTGAGAAGGGCAGATGTTGATTAAAAGACCTAGATGGTCCTTAAAGTATGGAAAGTGTAAAATTTATAGGCTACCGCCGTTAGCTTTAAAAAACAATTTAAATTGTTCTGCACTCTGCTTTATGTCGTCTGTTCAGTCTTTTCCGTCTGTTACCTACACTTCGTCCATCTCGTTTGTTTGGTTCATCTTTTTTAATCTATTTATTAAGTGCATTTGACCTAAGTTATTATTTGTTTGGATATTTAAAATAATTTTTATATTTTTTCATCCAGGGACGCAGAGATTTTTTCTATAGTCTTGTTCTTTTCTTTAATTAGATCGAATCTATGGCTCATCTGGCTGATGCTGGAGTTTTTCAAAGATTTGAAATAGGTGCTTATTTGCTGGTTACTCAAATCTGTATATTTCTTTAAAAAATATATGGCTGCATTGCGCGAAAGAATAGTGTGGTTAAGTTTTTTCTTTTTAACTTTTAAAGAAGACCAAGAGGGTGATTGAGCGGCTAATCTTATTATTTTTCTAGCAAGAATGTCTTCATCTCTTTGGGGTGCAATTCTACTCACATTTTGTTTTTTAAGTACTTCTTTTTTAAATTCTTCGCTTCCCAAAATGATGTTATCTTTTAATCTTTCAAATGGAGAAGCGATTTGTTTTTTTAGATTTTTTTTGAGGTAGTTCTGATAGTTTAAAAATGCCTTATGGCTTTTCCCATTGAACATAGTCAGGATGGGATCATAATCCACCCAATCCTCTCTTTTTTCTCTGTTTATATACCCCGGAAGGCTGCTCCACTTATATTTGAAGAGCGATTTTGTCACTCCATTTTTTTTGGGCAGTAAATGAAGGTAACAACTTACCTCTGCCAGATAATTCTTTTTATCTATGATGATGCATGAGTAGCGGTCTTTAAATAATTTATTCCTGCGGTTATAGCGGCGGTTGAAATAATTTGCATAGTCGCTGTGTATTCGATGCATAGATTTTGAGAGCATATTTCCGTAATTTTCGACGAGGCAATAATATTGTTTTGGCAGGAGAACATAGGCGTAGAATTTAAGATTATTCTTAATATTCTGTTGCCGGAATAGATTTATGAAAGAAAGTCTGTCTTCGTCATCCTTAAAAATTTTTTCTCCATTTTTTCCTTCAGCGCTTATGTAATATGTTATGGCTCTTCCCTCAATTCTTCGCGCTCGTTTCATCACCTTTTTTTTATCCTATCATAATTTGCTTACACTCTATTTATTTGAGGAGAATTTGTCAAGGCTTGACATAAAATTAGTTGGCATACAAAAAAGTCAAAAATGAAGACCTAAATTTAGTCCACTTTTAAAATTTAGCTAACAGAGAAAAAAAGCGAGAAATGGTATGGATAGTCTCTTTGACCTATATAAAAAATACGAAATAGTTGCGCTTATTTTTCTATGATACGATAGAGATTTTGTTATTTGGTTTATTAGAATGATATTAGAGTAAAAAAACGAGATAAACCTTTCTTATTTAGTCTTCAGCTTTTAGGTTTTTGTTTTTCGATGTATTCGAGGAAGAAGGCAAGCATGGTAAAAATCATGAGGCCTAATATGCCTGTAATCATGACATTGCGTTTCTTTTTAGGAAAAACAGGTCCTAGAGAAGATGTAGGTTTTTTAATGAATTGAGCATAATCTACTCTTGCCTTTTTTTCATTTAAAAGCGCAATCTGATCTTTGATATTATCAATTTCATTATTAATTTCCTCAATTTCAGTTTTTTTCCCTTCTAAATTCAACTTTAAATCTTCTTGAGTGATCTTTTCTTTGCTTAATTTTTCGTCAAGGGTATTATAATAACGCAGATTCTGTTGGACTTCGTTTGAGTAGAGGAGAAGGCTTATGGCATCGCTTACCTGTTTTTTATCGGCAAGAGCTTTTCTTTGTTGCTTTTCTAACTCATCGATTCTTGTTTTAGCAGCTTTCATTTCCTCCATAATGCTATTAACCCGATCTTCTGAAATTTTCACTTTATTTTTTGCTGAAATGATTTCTTGTGGGATTTTATTTTTCTCTATTATTGTTTGCTTTATTAAGTTTTCATTAGTCGAAATTTGAGTATCAATTCTTATGAATTCAACATCGATCTTTTTATCCAAGTCTCTTTTTAAATGCTTGAAAAGAGAGTATAAAATGCGTTTAGCCTTTTCTACGTCATTTTCTCTTGTGGAAATTCGCAACATATTCGTGTCTCTTAAATTCTCTGCTTTTAATTTCGGGAATTCTCTGATATCCAGATTTAGCTCTGCAGCAATTAAATTATTATAAGATTCTTCATTAATCTGCGCTGCTATTTGCGTGGGATCAACAATTGTAATTTCACTATATACACCATCTTCAGTTTGAGTCATATATTTACTTGGCTGGATTATGGCATCCACTTCCCATTCTCGAGGCAAAAAGAAGCTGTACACACCGACTGCCACTACTAAGACGAAAGTGGGAATTATAATGAGCCACTTTCTTTTCCAAATAACATTCAGGTAATCCATCAATTCTCTTTCATTTTCATATTCGTTCATGATTAAAGCCCTTTTTTCTTATTAAATTATAATGCTTTGCCTTAAATTTCAAGGGAAATTTCCTTTATTCAAAAAAGACAAATTCTTGGATTCTTTTTTACTAAAGATATAGAGACCTTGTGAGTTGGATTATTGGGATGAGTTTAGAGCAAAAAATTCTAGCTTAGGCCTTACTTTCGGCTTTTTGTTTTTCGAGGTATTCAAGAAAGAAAGCTAGCATGGTGAAGATCAATAGTCCTAATATGCCAGTAATCAAGATAATCAGTTTCTTTTTGGGAAAGACTGGGAAGATAGAAGATGTGGGTTCTTTAATGAGTTGAGCATAATCTAATCTCCCTTTTCTTTCATTCAAATTGTCAATTTCTAAATTCAAGTCCTCTTCTTCTATTTTTTTTGTGCTTAGCAACTCATTTAATGTATTATGATATTCTAAGCTTTGTTGGATTTCATTGGAATAAAGAAGCATTGCTAAACTTTCAGATTCGCTTCTGTTTTCTTTCTTTAAACTCAAACGTTGTTCTTTTTCTAGTGATTCAATTCTTTTTCTTATGGCACTCATTTCTTTTTCAATCTCTTTTTTTCTTTGTTTACTAATATTAAGCTTATTTATATTTGCTTTAATTTCTTCCTCTATACTTTTCATTTCAACCTCAACTTTCTCATCAGGATCTGTTTTTAAAAGGTTAAAAAGCGAAAGTAGAATCAACTTTGCTTTTTCAACATCTTTTTCTTTTATGGAAACTCTCACCAAATTTGTATCACGAAGATCTTCTGCCTTTAATTTTGGGAATTTTCTAATATCAAGGTTCAATTCAGCAGCAATTTTATTATTGTAGGTAGCTTGATTAATTTGGCCAGCTATTTGCTTAGGGTCAATGATTACAATTTCTTCATATTGGCCCCCTGCAGTCTTGATCAGAAATTTGCTTGGTTGAATTAGGGCATCAATTTCCCACTTCGGAGGCAAAAGAAAGCTGATGACTCCCGCTGCAATGACTAAGAAGAAGGTAGAGAGTATGATGAGCCATTTTCTTTTCCAGATAATATTAAGGAAATCTATTAATTCGATCTCGCCTTCATTTTCTTCCATGATATCCTCTTTCTATTGAGCTTTTTAAGCTATATATATTGCTCCCTTTTGAATTTCAAGTAATATTTTTTTTATTCAAGAGACGTTAAGGTCAATTTACAACTATAATATTCAACGGGTATGGTGCCCACTTTTTTCATGTCTTCCCCCATGTTTATGGTTTTTTTCCCTGATAAAGTACTACATTTTAATTATCATGGAAAAAAGCTGAATGTCAAGATGAGATTGCTCCGCCTGTTCCGAGCAATGCGAAGGAATCTTCTCCGGTCCTCGCAATGATTGGATAAGTTGAGTGTGTTGATTCTATCAGGGGGATGTGTTAAATTTTCGTTAATGTCGAGAAATAAAGCAGCTATTTTTCTTATCGTTTGTATTTTCTTCACTGGGAGTTTTCTGTTTGGGCAGAAGGAGGATTCCTCTTCCGAGCCAATCACAATAATAGCCAACTATAAAGAAAAGATAAAAGAAATGGTGTTTGCAAAGGGCAATGTTGAGATTCATTATAAGGATGTCAAATTGTTTGCTGATAGTGCAGAGCTTAACACCGAGACTAAAGATGTCTATGCAGTAGGGAACGTACTGATTCAATTGCCAGAAGAGGTGGTGAGTGCTGAGGAAATTCGTATGAATTTAGATTCTTTACAGGGTAATCTTCAAAAAGGATTTGGCATGATTCAGCCAACCCTTTTTTATGAAGCTGAGAATATAGAGAGAAAAGATGCAGGTGTTTATTATTTCCAAAAAGCCAAAATAACTTCCTGTACCCAGCCTGTCCCTCGCTGGAAAATTTCCTCCTCAAGGGCTAAATTCAAAAAAAATGACTACATCGATATGTGGAATCCCGTTTTTTACATAAAGAAAATTCCCATCTTCTATCTTCCTTACATGCGGTATCCTCTCGATGAGGAGAGATCGACCGGTTTCTTAATGCCCCAGATTGGTTTTTCTGGTTCAAAGGGCTTTTCTTATTCGCAGTTCTTTTATTGGGCAATGAAAAGGAACATGGATGCCACTTTAAATTTTGATTATTATGCTGCCAGAGGATTGGGGGGAGGTTTTGAATACCGGTACCTGTTTTCAGGAGGGGTAGGTGGCCAGCTAAATCTATATTATTTTAACTTCAAAGATGATCCTGAAGAAGAGAGTACTGCTAACGCATATCTTTTTCGTCTAAAACATAACCAACGTCTCCCTCTAAACTTCAGCTTAGTGGCTGATGTAGACTATTCAAGCTCTTTTGATTTCTTGAGAGAGTTTGATAATGACTTCAAGCGGGCTGTTGTTTCAAACCGCCGCTCGCAGGTATATCTTACAAAAGCGTGGTCTTATTTTAATTTCAATGCGCGGATTTCGAGGTTCGAAACCTATTATAAAGAAACAGATAGGTCAATTATAAGGAACGACCTTCCCGAGATCAACTTCGATTCTTACAAGATAAAGATCTTTTCTCCCTTGTATTTTTCTTTCGCATCCTCTTTCAGCCGATGGGAATATGGATGGGAGTCTGAATATGAAGAGGAAAATCAGAAATACTCCCAGAGCGTAGCTTTTAGCCCGAAACTTACATTCCCTTTTACAGCTATACCCTGGCTGACTCTTAATTCTTCATTTTCGCCCAATATTAATTATTATTTCCAGAGCTATGCTCCTAATACACAGGAAATTGTAGATGAACCTCTCTTTAGCCTTAATTATGGGCTCAACGCCGAATTTACCGGACCTGTTATTTCTAAGATATATTATGGAGCGGAGGGCAAGGCAAAGCTGAAACATATTATAGAGCCTTTCTTCTCTTACCGCTATGAGAGCCCTGTTGCCGATTCTGATAGGATTATTACGCAACGGATATTTTATCGAAATCATTATATCCGTTACGGCATAGCCAATCGCTTCTTGATAAAAAAGGATAAGATGCCAAGGGAGGTTTTTTCCCTTGGCCTGGTGCAGACCTTTTATTTTTCGCCCGAAGAGAGTCCTTTGCAAGGTTATAGAGTCGATGGAGAAATTCCTGAATTTAGTGATATAAGAGGTTATTTAAGGTTTTATCCTATGGGAAAATATAGCCTAGATGTCTCTGCAGCCTTCAATCCTTACCATAATACTTTTTCAAGCTTGAGTTTGGGAGCAAACCTGGGTTCGCCTGAGGATAATGTGTTCCTCAGAGTGAATTGGTATAAGAGCATCAATCCCTATGTTGAAAATATTCTGGGGGATCGCCACCAAATTAGCTGTTTTGGAGGTGTGAAAATCCCCAGACTCTCCCTGGAAGCCCAGGCCGAGATTGATTTCAACATTCAGGAAGGAGAGTTTCTTTACTCTGCTATTTCTTTGGTCTACAATTATCAATGTTTTGATTTTAGAGTTGAGCTCAAGGTATTCTATTTTCGTGAAAAACCAGAAACTCAATTCTTGTTCTCCTTTGGACTGGGAAACATAGGTAAGACAATAGATTTCTTAGGAGGAATGGGGTTTTAAAATGAGAGGTTTGATATTAAGTGGGGGGAAAGGAACAAGGCTTCGGCCACTTACTTTCACCCAGGCAAAACAACTTGTTCCTGTGGCTAACAAACCCGTTCTATTTTACGGGATAGAGGCTCTCCAAGAGGCAGGAATCAAGGATATTGGCATCGTGGTTGGTGATACTAAAGATGAGATCAAAGAAGCAGCAGGGGATGGCAGCCGATGGGGGCTTCACATCACCTACATTGAACAAGAGGCTCCCCTGGGATTGGCCCATGCTGTTAAGATTTCTGAAGGTTTCCTGGGAGACGAGCCTTTTGTCATGTATCTGGGTGACAATATTCTTAAGAGCGGAATCAAATCTTTGGTTGAAGAGTTTAAGGAAAAAAAGCTAAATTCATTGATCCTCCTGACAGAAGTTCCAGATCCCAGGTTATTTGGAGTTGCTGAGCTTAAAAATGGGAAAGTAGTGAGATTGGTCGAAAAGCCTAAAAAACCCATGAGTAATTTAGCATTAGTTGGAGTCTACATGTTTGATTTTCATGTCTTTGAAGCTATAAATGCCATAAAACCCTCACAGAGAAATGAGCTTGAAATCACGGATGCTATTCAGTATCTGGTCGATAAGGGCTATGAAGTTCATCCCCATCTTGTCAGTGGCTGGTGGAAGGATACAGGCAAGATTGAGGATATCCTCGAAGCCAATCGCCTGATTCTGGAGTCTATTGTTGGTAAGATTCAGGGTAACGTTGATGAAGCGTCGAAAATAAATGGGGAGGTTATCATTGAGGAAGGCGTTGTTGTCCAGAACAGCATTATCAGGGGGCCAGCCATAATCGGTGCAGAGACAGAGATTATTAATTCCTATATCGGTCCCTCTACCGCTATCCAGGAGAGGTGCAGGATTATTCAGACCGAGATTGAACACAGCATTGTCTTAGAGGGAAGCGAGATACGGGATGTTGGGAGCAGGATTGATGAGAGTTTGATCGGGCGGGATGTGAAGATATACAAGTGTCCCCCAAAACCATCAGTTTATCGCCTTATTGTCGGCGACAAAAGCGAAATCGGCATAAAATGAGATTGCCGCGCTCCTTTCGATTGATTGCAATGACTATAACTTTTAGGATAGAAAAATGATTAAAGATGTTAAAACAAAAAATTTAAAAGTTATTCCTGATGAGAGGGGAAGGCTTATGGAGATTCTCCGTCAGGACGACAGCCTCTTTTTGAAGTTTGGTCAGGTTTATATGACCACAACCTATCCTGAGGTGGTTAAAGCCTGGCACAAACATGAAAAACAGACAGATAATGTTGCTTGTATTCAGGGTATGATCAAGCTGGTTTTGTATGATCCTCGGGAGAAATCTTCAACATATAAGGAAGTAAACCAATTCTTGCTCGGTATCCATAATCCCCTGCTTGTCCAGATTCCTCCAGGAGTCTACCATGGCTGGATGTGTGTAAGCGCGGAGGAGGCAATTATCGTCAATATTCCTACAGAAGCATATGATTATGAAAAGCCTGATGAACAGCGCTTAAACCCTCATGATAACAATATCCCCTATGACTGGAGGAGAAAAGACGGGTGAAAAAGATTAGAAAAATGGGGACTATCCCCATTTTTAATAATAGCGATATCCCATGTGAGTGGAGATGAAAAGATGGCTGAAGAGCGCCGTATCGAAGATCTGACTTTACTGGTTACAGGTGGAGCTGGTTTTATTGGCAGCAATTTCATTCATTATATGCTGGATCATTATCCACGCTGTAAGATCATCAACCTGGATAAGCTCACTTATGCCGGGAACCTGGATAACCTGAAGGATGTGGAGAAAGACCCCCGGTATGAATTTATCCAGGGAGATATTCGGGACCGGGAGCTTGTCCGGAATATTTTTAAGAGAGTCCAGGGGGTCGTGCATTTTGCTGCTGAAACCCATGTGGACCGTTCCATCCTGGATGCAGGGGAGTTTGTGCTGACAGATGTTTATGGCACATTTGTTCTGTTAGAGGCTTTGAAGAATTCAGACATTAAATTATTCATCCATGTCTCCACCGATGAAGTTTATGGGAGCAGGGATAAAGGATACTTTAAGGAAGACGATCCTTTGTGTCCCTCTTCGCCTTATGCTGCAAGCAAGGTTGGTGCGGATCGCATGGCTTATGCATATTGGGTGACTTACGGGCTTCCGATCATCATACTCCGGCCGAGTAACAACTTCGGGCCTTATCAGTATCCGGAAAAATTCATTCCTCTTTTTGTGACCAATGCTCTGGAGGGAAAGAATCTGCCTCTTTACGGAAAAGGAACAAATGTACGCGATTGGCTTTATGTAGAGGACAACTGCCGGGCCATAGAGCTTGTGATGCGAAGAGGAAAGGTCGGGGAAGCTTACAATGTGGGCGCTAATAACGAAGTTCAGAACATCACTATTGCTGAGAGAATTGTTGATTTGTTGGAGAAACACAAGAGCTTGATCAAATTTGTTCCTGACCGTTTAGGCCACGATAAAAGATACGCTGTAGACTGTCGGAAAATTCATGCTTTGGGATGGAAGCCAGAGAAAGAGTTCGATAAAGCTTTGGCATCCACCGTCCGCTGGTATCAAGAGAATACCGACTGGTGGCAGAAGATAAAAGAAAAAAGTAAAGAATTTAAATCCTTCTACGAGGAATACTACCGCGACCGAAAGTAAAAATGATGAGCAAAAAAATGAAAAATGGGGCCAGGCCCCAATTCTACGGGAGCAGTTCCCGTTTTTATGAAATAATCTTTTCCAAATAAAATTTTCAACCTTTAAGAGGCAAAAATGGCCAAGAAAACAACAAAGTTGAGTGGAGAGTCGCACACAAGAACAATTGCCAAAGCTATAAGCTGGCGAGCATTAGCAACCCTGACAACTATGACAATTGTCTTTTTATTTACGAAAAGGATTATGCTTTCTTTAGGAGTTGGTTTAGCCGAGATCATAGCGAAAATAACATTTTATTATGTTCACGAAAGAGTCTGGGACAAGGTATCCTGGGGAAAGAGTAAACACCCATTATCAAAGCTCGCTGTTAAGCGCGAATTAGAGCCAGAAGATATGGAAGTTATTAAAAATAAGCTCAAGGAATTAGGCTATATGGATTAGAAATTTATTATAGCTTGACTAATAGAATTTTAGTTCGAGCTGGTTTTCCTGGGCAACTTTCCTCTCTTTTTCGATCTCTTCGAGGATTTCTGGAGTAACATCGCCCGTGGGATAAACTCCGTCAAAACAGGCTCCACAGAAGTTCTTGAGATTCTTGTTTCCAAGCCTTACAGCCTTTTTGAGCGATTCCAGAGTCTGGTAAATGACCTTATCTGCCCCGATTTTTTTGGCTATCTGGTCAAGGCTTGCGTCTCGTGCCACGAACTCAGTCTTCGTCTGCATGTCAATACCATAGACGCAGGGGAATCTTAAAGGAGGGGAATAGGCAGCAAAATAGACTTTCTTCGCCCCGCATTCACGGACTAGATCAATAATCGCGCGGGATGTATTTCCCCTGACTATGCTGTCGTCTACAAGAAGGACATTCTTTTCTTTAAATTCAGAGGGGATAGGGTTTAATTTCTGCCGGATAGATGTTTTCCGTTCGTGGTCAGCGGGCATGATAAAAGTTCGGCCGATGTAGCGATTTTTTACCAATGCTTCTCTGTATTTCAAATTTAGTTTTCTGGCGATTTCGATGGCTGCATCACGGGCTGAATCGGGCACAGGCACTACAATATCTATCTTGAGGTCATGCTTTTTTATCTCATCTGCCAGGAGGCGACCCAGGTTGACCCGGCAGTCGTAGATATTGACATTGTCGATAAAAGAATCGGGCCGGGCAAAATAAACCCATTCGAAAAGGCAAGGAGAATGGGCGCAATTAGAAAGCTTTCTGGCGTGAAGTCGGCGCTTTTTGTCGATAAAAATAGCCTGGCCAGCCTCCACATTTTCAATTTCAGCGAAATTCATGATGTTCAGGCTTACGCTTTCAGAGGCGATGGCATAAGAGGGGTGAAGCCCGTCATAACGCCTTCCGTAAAGTAGGGGTTTGATTCCGTAAGGATCTCTGAAAGCGACTATCCCTTGTTCAGCGATATAGGCTACTACAGAGTAACCGCCCTTGACTCTCTTAAACACTTCTTCCACAGCCTTGAAGACATGCTGGGGTTTTAGCGTTTTTGTTTTCTGTTCGGCCAATTCCTGAGCAAAAATATTCAGGATAACCTCCACATCATTATCGGAGTTTAAGAGGCGGTGGTGTTTTTCGAACAAGGTTTTTTTGAGTTCGGCGTAATTTATGACATTTCCGTTGTGGGCCATGATTATTCCAAACGGAGAATTAACAAGAAAGGGCTGGGCATCTTCTCCTCTTACACCGCCGATTGTAGGGTAGCGGGTGTGGCCGATGCCGATGTTGCCTCTTAAGCGTTGGACGTGTTCTGCAGTGAAGATATCCCTGACCAGACCGTTTCCTTTTTTTATGTGGAAGCGGTCGCTGTAGGTGATGATTCCGGCTGAATCCTGGCCACGGTGCTGGAGCGCCAATAGGCCTTGATAGATGTCTCTTACGACATCATCATTACCATAAATTCCGACTACACCACACATTCTTATTTAAGTTATGATTATAATAGATTTTTTCTTTACAAGCAAAAAATAAACGAATTATAAGGTGGGCTTGATGAATCAAGCCCCTACAAGAAAAAAAATGGGGCAATTAATCAAATCCCCTACATGAAAGATATCAAAAGAAAAGGAAAAAAGTAGCATATCTCCTTTATTTAGCCAAAGAGGAAAGGAGTTCCCCTGAAGTCACAACTGCTGTTCCCATTTTGCCCACAACTATTCCTGCGGCTGTATTGGCAAGGATAGCGGCCTCCTGGATCGAACCTCCTGAGAGAAGGACCAGGGCGGCTGTGGCAATCACTGTGTCCCCCGCTCCTGTAACATCGTAGACTTCCTTGGCACCAGTGGGGATATGCAGCGGCTTCTTCCCTTTTTCAAATACTGTCATGCCCTGCTCTCCTCTTTTGAGAATGAGGTAGAGCGCTGAAATTTGAGAGAGGATTTTTTGACCTGCCCTTTCCACCTCAGAGTCAGTCCAGCAATCGTGCTGGACAATTCTTTCTGCCTCAAAGTGGTTAGGCGCGATGAGTGTGACAGGAGAAAAGAGAAAAAAATTCTCAAACTTGGGATCAACAATGACGGGAATTCTTTTTTCCTGGGCAAAGGAAAGCACTGAGTTCACAAGCGATTTGGTGAGGGTTCCTTTGTTATAATCAGAGATAAGGATACCATCGTATTTTTCTTCCTGAATAAAATTGAACATCTGCTCTTCAATCATCGAAGAGATCGGTGCCTTTTTTTCCAGATCTACTCTAACTACCTGCTGCTGGTGAGCAATGATTCGCGTTTTTACAATGGTGGGACGGTTATCATCGGCAATAATACCGCGGTTGTCAGGAACATTTTCTTTGATCCACTGTCCTTCGGCATCATTGCCGACAACGCCCACAAGGAGTGGAAAAGCTCCCAGGCTTTTCAGGTTATGGCTGGTATTTCCCGCTCCGCCTAGGCAGGAAGTATCCTTTTTGACCTCAACGACAGGAACAGGGGCTTCTGGAGAGATGCGTATGACATCGCCCCAGATGTATTTGTCAAGCATGAGGTCCCCTAAAACAAGGACTCTTTTATCCTTGAAATTCTTGATAATTTGACGCACCTTTTTAGATTCTATGTTTATCATTTTTCATCTTCTCTTAAAAATATAGGATTAGAAATGATCCAGGGTATATTCTTATCCAACGGAGACCGCTCGGTGAGATAGACTTCCACACGGTAAGTTCCTGGATGTGCGGCTTCGTAAGAAATGCTGTTTTCGGTGGAGCGAAGTATCATTTTTCCATTATGAACTAGATGAATCTCTTTGGCAAAAGGGAAGGGAGCTTCGATGTTAAGGGGCACCGAAGAATCCAATATTACTGTGCTGCCCATAGGCGTCGTTTTTCCTCCTTCCTCTCCCCAGAACCTGAACCCATGTGCATGAGCAGCTGCATGGATAGAGTTATAAAATCTTCCCTTTCTTAATGCCTCATAGACTTGATGCTGGGCTGTATCAAAATCCTCTGAAAGGGGCGATTGGAGCAAAAGATGGAGGCGGAGGAGGTTAAGAGCAGGCCGGTAGAGGAGATGGGCATCCGCACTAAAATAGCCGTAAATCGGGTGAAGGTTGTTGAGTTCGTCCCATTTTCTTAGGTTTCGATGAGGGTTGTCGAACATTTTTAAAAGAGCATACTCAGGCTTTAGTAGAAGCGCAGGGAGCGAAGGAAGTGAGGCAAAGATGTTTCTCCTTAGCATATAATAGCCACTTATAATATCAATCCCAGAATAATCCATAAATTCTCCCCATGACCAACCGCTCTTTGAATAAGGATGGGAGATGATCGAAAATCCACCTGCTTCTCTTATCTCATAAAAAGCATCTTCGGTATTCGGAGAAAAATTGCCCGAGGGGAGCTCGAAGTCTAAAGCCACGAGATGGCCCCGGCTTACTGAAACCTCAGATCCTGCAAGAACAAGAACTCCTTCTTTCCAATCCTGGCTAGAATAGGACTCTTTATTAGGATTGCCATGGTCAGTAATAATAATGAAATCGATGTCGGCCTGAGAAGCAAGCTTTGCTATTTCATCCAGGCTTTTTCTTCCGTCTGAGTATGTTGTGTGGATGTGGTAAGCTCCTTCAATTTCCAGAGGAGAGGGTTTTAATGCTGGGGCTTTATATGTTTTAAACCTCAGAATACTAAAGCTCAGCCAGAGTGCGTAGAGCAAGAAAAAAGCCAGAAGGAATAGAAGAACTTTTCTCTTTCTTAACTTCAATTTATACCTTTTATCCTTAGGCTTCGCTCCAAAATTATATAATTATCTGTCATTGCGGGCATAATACTCACAAAGTGGAGCTATGTATCTTTATTTTTAAAGTAACAATACCAATCTAGATAGCTTATTTTATGTTTTTCTGTCAAACCTCGATGCGACCTGTAATCTGCTTTCAACCTTGAATAAAAACTC
>DRHQ01000121.1 GCA_011049545.1 Candidatus Aminicenantota bacterium
GGTCATGAATAAAGTCTTGGCGCTGGAAGAAGAAATGGTTGAAGATGAAGATATCATCCAGCGAATGTTCGAGACAAGTGAGGAAGAGATTGTAGAGGGAAAACTTGAAGAAAAGAAAAAAAAGATCTTCGGGCAGATCAGACAGATTCAAAATTTAGGGACACAGCTCAATACCGTCCCTAATTTAAAAAGAAACGCCATAACCCGCGGTCGCATCATTGTCCAAATGAGCAGCGTCATCCGCGACCTCAATATCCGCCCCAACTACAGAGTGAAAATAATCATCGAGCTCGGAGACAGGCTCCTAGAAATCAATGCATTAGAAGAATACAAAGAAGAATTGCTCATTCAGCGTGAACAAACAACAAAAAAGCAAAAGAAAAAAGAATTGGAACAAATTATCAAAGAAACCGATGCCGCTTTAAGGGCCCACAAGCGTGAAATCGGACTCGACATTCAAGGCCTCCGAAAAATCCTGCGCTCTATCACCACAGCAAAAAAAAATATTGAGCAGGCAAAAAAAGAGCTGGTTGCAGCCAACCTCAGGCTTGTGGTTTCTATCGCTAAAAAGTACAGCAACAGGGGGCTCCAATTTCTTGACCTCATTCAAGAAGGAAATATTGGACTTATGAAAGCTGTGGATAAGTTTGAATACCGAAGAGGCTATAAATTTTCCACATATGCTACATGGTGGATCCGTCAAGCTGTTACCCGCGCCATCGCTGACCAAGCCAGAACCATTCGTATCCCTGTTCACATGATCGAAGCAATCAATAAGCTCATTCGAGTTTCAAGGAATCTTGTTCAAGAAATCGGAAGAGAACCGACAAGCGAAGAAATTTCTAAAAAGATCGATTTGCCTATAAATAAAGTCCGGAAAATCATAAAATTCGCTCAACAACCTATCTCCCTTGAAACCCCGATTGGAGAAGAAGAAGACAGCCATCTCGGCGACTTTATAAAGGATGAGGTCCTCCCTTCTCCTCCAGATACGGTTATTCACATCAATCTACGGGAAAAGATCGAAGGTGCACTTAAAACACTGACTGAACGTGAAGCCAAGGTCCTCAAGATGAGATTTGGCCTGGGAGATGGAAACGAACATACTCTGGAAGAAGTAGGGCAGCAGTTTAAGGTGACTCGAGAAAGAATCCGTCAGATTGAAGCTAAAGCCTTGAGAAAACTCAAACATTCCAGCCGAAGCCGAAAACTCAAATCTTTTACCAACGACTATTAACAAATCCCCTTTCATGTTGCAGTAACGCGATAACTTCCGGATTGAGTTGTACCGTTTCAGCCAAATTCGGACCACTCATAATATTTCTTAAGCGATGGTTTTTAAATTCCTCTCCCTCTGGAAAGACGCAGATCCTGGCCTCCCTGAAGTTGAAGATGCGAAAGAGAGGCTGGCTGGATTACGCTGATTCCAGCGAGTTAAAGTAATAGTCCTCCAATTCCTATTTGACACTCCCTCCTTAATAAATATGCCTATATCGCACAATTGGAGGGGAAACAGTGGCAAACGAATGTCCTAAATGTCAGA
>DRHQ01000122.1 GCA_011049545.1 Candidatus Aminicenantota bacterium
AGAGTTTTTATTCAAGGTTGAAAGCAGATTACAGGTCGCATCGAGGTTTGACAGAAAAACATAAAATAAGCTATCTAGATTGGTATTGTTACTTTAAAAATAAAGATACATAGCTCCACTTTGTGAGTATTATGCCCATTGCGAGGAGCACAGCGACGCGGCAATCTCATCCTATAAAGACGAGATTGCCACGCTCCCTTCGGTCACTCGCAATGACACTGTAAAAACATAAATTGCGTTTATAATAATTTTTCGTGAAGGAATCACCCACTAAGGATGAAGATGGATATATGTTATACTTTTTTTTGCTTCAACATAAGGTGTATTTGATAAATCAAACACCTACACAAGATGAATCATGCCCTAAGAGGAAGTCAAATTCTATTCCTTCCCTAAGGCATATTTATTATACCACCTTAGAGTCCGTTCTAAGAAATCTCTTCTGTGCTGTAATTCCCTCATCCCATGTCCTTCCCGCGGGTAGGTAACGAATTGCACAGGGATGCCTATTTTCTTCAAAGCAATGTAAAACTCCTGCCCCTGTGCTGGTGGAACCCGAATGTCATTGGCTCCATACATGATAAGTGTGGGGGTTTTGACCTGCTTGACATAAGTTATCGGAGATATCTGTTGGTACAACTGAGGATCGTCCCACGGGGTGGCACCAATATGGGCTTTATCCCAAACTGTCTGCAAATCGCACTGGGCGTAAAAGCTGGTTAAATTAGTCAAACCCGCACCCAGCATTGCTGCTTTATAGCGGTTGGTATGGGTAACTATCCAGGCAGTCATATAACCTCCAAAACTATATCCGTACAAGGCAAGCTTATCTGGATCAGAAATGCCTTCTTTGATCACATAGTCCATTCCCTCCATAATATCCTGAAAAACTTTGCTAGCTAACTCCTCAAAATTAACCTCTACAAACTTCTGCCCGTATCCTGTGCCTCCTCGGGGATTGGGAGCAAGGATGGCATAACCCTGGGCAGCAAGGTACTGCCAGGAAGGCTTAAAGGCAAAATCCCAAGCATAGGCAGGACCTCCATGAACCATACTGATAGTTGGATATGCCTTCCCTGGTTTATAACCAACCGGCTTTATTAGCAATCCTTCTATAGGCCAATCATCCGCTCCCTTCCATCGAATAGCCTCGGTAGTTGCCAGTTCAAATTCCACTAATTGAGGATTCATATCGCTTAATTTAACGGGATCGAATTTCTTCAGAGATGTGTAATAAACATCAAGAGGATGGGTAGCATCTGTCTTAAGAAAAGCCATCCCGCTTGTTTTCGGATTGACAGAAAAGGAATTAACTACAAAATCACCATCGCAGAACCTCTTTACCTTCCCGCTGATATTGTTAATTATAAAAATTGGACCTTTTACACCATGAGACACAGAAAAAATAATATTATCCTTATCCAGCCAGCTGTAATCAGAGACATCAGCCTCGCAGTCCGCCATAAGATTCTTAACTTCTCTACCGTCTGACGATATAAGATATATTTTGGGCCCTTCAATCCTCCATCCAGCATAGAAACTCATAAGTGAAATATTGCGACCATCAGGTGACCAGGAAGGAGCATACCACCAACCCGGCTCTATATCTATGTTCCTTACAAGCTCTCCATTGGCACCAATAATTGTTAGAGATGGGTGAACCAGTGTCTCCTCACCGGGACCAGGACCAGAAATATAGGCTATCTGACCCTGAGGAGACCAGGCAAAATCTTGGACAAAAAATTTTCCCTTTGTAACCTGCTCAGCCTTTTGCTGATCAATCTTCTGTAGCCATAGATGGGCAAAACGGTTATATTCTCCCCAAACTTTTTTATCGTCCCCTTTCTCCTGTTTCTCCGCTTCCTCTTTGCTCTGAGGCTCCATTGCAATAAATGCAATGACTTTTCCAAAAGGAGACCACTTGAAGCTCTGCACCCCAGCTTCATGATTGGTCAGTCTCCGAGGCTCTCCCCCTCTGGAATCCATTAACCATACCTCTGACTTCCCTCCTCTAGTGGATATAAAAGCAATGTATCTTCCATCAGGAGACCATTGGGGACCGAAGTCATCTTTCTCATGGTAAGTAAGTCGCAGAGGCTTTCCTCCTTTAATATCTACCATCCACAAATCGCTGTTGCTTTTGTTCTCTGCTACATTATTTTCTGTAACTACAAATACTATGCAACTTCCATCAGGTGAAATCTTGGGATCAGCTACTGCTTTGATAGAAAAGGCATCATCGAGGCTCAGCTTTTTCTTCTGTGATTGAGTTAGACCTATTGATGAAGTTAGTAAAACCAAAAGGAGCCATACTGCTAAACTAAGATAGGTGTTTTTGTTTTTATTTTTGTACAATTCTTGCCTCCTCTAAAAATATCAAACCGTGTCCTAAGGACAGGAATTCGTTTTTTTGGTATAAGACAACTCTCATCTAAAAACTCATCTTTTCATCTTGTATCCTCCTGGGGTGGATATCGTTTAGAATATCTGAATGTGCGTCAAAAACTATGGCCATTTTTTTATGGCTAAATTTATAGATATTTGCTTCAAAACTTTGAAGGCAATCTGATGAAATTTTAAATACTAAATATCAGGTATCAAATTTGATGTCAACTAAACAATTAGATTGTTATTCTAAATTTGAACTGTCCCCTTTTATCCCAATTATAAGTAAAATTAATATTAGCTTCTTCCATCCAATTAATATACAGCCACTCTCAGTTATATGCGTAAATACTAATAATTTCTTTTCTACAAATCGCTTGATATCCTCTGTGATCTGCGGAAAAATGGCCAAGATAAAGTCCTACATAGAAACAGTTTATATTTGGATTTTTGGAAACAATTCAAATTGGGAGTTACAATTAGATGCCTTATTTGAGGAAAATCCTTTTTATTTTCGCAGAAGCGTTCACTGAAACCTACATGGATTCTGCAATCGCGAGAAATGTTTAGAGGAATTAAACTAACTATTGTTCACTGAGGTTTCTTTTGATAAGATGCTTTGCTAGGGAAACATCTTAGTGATTGTAAAGGAGGTACGTAAATGAAATTCATTGAAGATCCAAGAATAAAAATAGCTCGAAAGACTTTTGCTTTATCCTGGATTTACTTCACCATCTATCTTCTTGTCATTATGGGATGCTCTTATTTCTTAGGAATAAAACCTTATTTAATGGGGCTACCTCGCTGGGTGGCAATTGGTAATATATTGGTCCCCATCGTATTTATATTAGCGTTAGTTTTCGTGATTGAAAAATTCATTCCTGATGTTCCCTTAACAGATGATGAAGATTCGGAGAACAAAGAATGAACTGGGCAATTTTTTCCTTTTTAGCCTATACAGCTATATTGATTGCAATCGGGATATGGTCATATCGGATTGTAGAAAAAGTCCCTATCGAAAAATACGAAAAAGAATTTTATGCTGCAGGCAGAGGACTAGGAGGGATTGTTGTCGCTTTAATTATTGCCGGAGGACTTGCCAGCGCTGGCACCTTTATCGCAGGTCCAGGAATGACTTATGCCTATGGCTATTCCTGGGTGCTTTTAAATAATTTTAATTTTTTTTCGAGTCTTTTATTTTTAGGTCCAATAGGTATAGTCGTTGGAATTGTAGCTAGAAGAGTGAATGCCGTAACATACCTGGATATTTTCAAGGCCAGATATCAGAGTAAGGCTATCATAGTAATCTTGGCATTCTTAGTCACAGTATTTCTATTACCTTATATGGCAACCCAGTTTGTAGGGGCAGCAAGGGTAATCTCTCAAATGACGGGAATGGGATATCTCGTCTCTCTTGCTCTTGGATCTCTGGTTGTATTGGTCTATTGTGTATTGGGGGGTATGCGCGGGACATCTCTAGCAATACTTATCCAAGGCGTTGTTATAACCGTCGGCTGCATAATGCTGTTTATCGGCACCGTAAATTATGCTGGAGGATTTAAAAAGTCGACTGAGATCATCGCCGCCCAAAATATAAACTTTCTGTCACCAACTATGGGTGGCGAATTTTCTCCATTTTTTACTTTTTCTTTAGCTTGCATGATAGGTTATTTTGTAGTTGGCATGCCGCATGCTATGCTCGCAGCTCTCACCTACAAAAATACAAGAGCGCTTAAAAGAGGCATCTGGATGGGGGGAATATTAGTTTTAATATGGACGATTTGCTTGTGTATGTCAGGAGTAATAGGGCGGGCGATAATACCTAACCTTGCAGTACCAGATGAAATCGCCCCCTGGTTAGCAATGCATGTGATGCCAGAAGCTCTGGGAGGAATTGTTCTCGCCGGTATTGTAGCTGGAATCCAGACTACCGTTGCCGCAATGGCCATAATCATAACCTCAAGTATTGCCAAAAACCTTCTTAAAGAATTAAAACCAGATTTATCACCTAGAGAAGCGAAATTGGCATCAAGATTGACCATGGGATCTTGCCTGACCATAGCAATTGGTATAGCTCTGCTTCAGCCCGAACTGATACAGTGGATAATCCTCTTTTCAATCGGGGGACTGGAAGCAGCTACATTCGGGCCGATACTTTTGGGCATGTTTTGGAAAAAAGGAAATCATTGGGGAGCTATAGCGTCGATATGCACGGGAATGATAATATATGCACTCGCAAACACGATCATTCCACAATTAAGATTATGGGGTGCACATCCCTCCTTTCTCGCCGTAATTACTTCTATAATCGTTTACGTTATAGTCAGCTTGGTTACACCTAAGCCATCAGATGAAATCGTTAGGACATTTTGGGGAAAACTCAAGAAAACGTGAAAAAGATCAGAAGCGGGCCTGCATCCCCCGAGTTAGAATAGGAACCAACCTGCAAAAAGCACAGCGTTGTAAGAACAAGCACCCAGACAACAATAGAGTCAGATCGAACTACTCAGTGGAGGATTCAAATTTGTTGACCCTGGACCTTCATACCCCCGCCGAATGGCTAACCATAATCCAAGCTCGCCCCCGGCTTCCGCTCACCGATGGCCAACATTGTGCCTCTCAGACGCCCCAAACCTGTTTATAAACCCGAAGCCAATTCTCTCCCAACACCTTGCGAATTTCACCTGTAGACCAGCCCCGATTGATAAGACCCCGGACAAAATTGGGCAGATCGGATATGCTTTCGAAATCCTTGGGATAGGTCCAGACCTCGCTATATGATTCTGGCGTCATCACCGCCCGATTCATCCCCTCCCAGACCCTCACTCCTCCCTCAATAACATTATCCGTGCCCAGTCCGACGTAGTCCACTCCCACTAACTTACGGATATAATCGAATTGATCGAGGTATTGATCCAACGTCGCCTGAGGAGTACTCGGAAGATGGTCATTTTTTGGGTTGCGCACCATGAAATCGCTGAAGCTATTAATGCCCAAGACTCCCCCGGCCTTAGCAATGGCCTCGATCATGCGGTCACTGTTACAGCGTGGATTATCGTTGAGCGCGAGCACATTACCGTGAGTGTCAACCACAGGTATCTCAGGCGCCATTTCAATCGCATCCAGGCTTGTCTTCTCGCCGGTATGGCCCCCCACATCAAGCACGACCCGCAGCTTGTGAATCTCTTCCACTAGGCGCCGACCGGCAAGAGTCAGGCCAACGTGCGGTTCAAGACATCCCCCGCCGTAAATATTAACAACGTTGTAGCAGATGCCGCAAATCCGTAATCCCTGCTCGTAGAATTCGGCCACGGGCGGACGAGGATCCCCCATCGGTTGATTATGCTCGTTGCCCAGGAAGTCAGCATAATGCCCGTGATAAATCTGAGCAATTTTCCCCTGCTTATAGGATTGCTGGATTTCTCTCACAGTTGTTGTCAGCACGATTTCATCGGGAAATTCTATACTGCCTCCTGCAATTCGGCAATTCACCCCTGCGGCCTTCAGCTTCTTTAGGTACGCCTCATTCATCGGCCCGCCATTACATCCATCGACAACTAAGGTGGAGCGAAGGATAGTCATCGGATCACGGCCAGGACTGCGATCCGACTCATCCATCAAGAAAGACGCCATGGCCCACGGCTTGGCTACTCGTACAAGCCCAGCTGTTGCCCCTAAAACGGAGACATTTCGTACAAAATCTCTTCTTTTCATGATTCCTCCTTTCTTGCTATAAATTATCAGATTACAATTCTCGATATAGAAATCCTCGGAAAGATAAGAATTTAATCATCTTTGCTAATCTGTAATTTTTCCTAATTTCCTGCCATTTCTCTCAAATTCAAAGAAAATAATTATAATAGAAGAAATAATTTAATATGACACTCATAAGCTTAGCCACATATTCTCCGTAGAATTCCTCAGAATACCGCTCTTCATCATTTCTTCTCTAGCATTCTGGTAAAGACAATATCCTTTACCCTGGGCTCCAAGGGCAGTGAAAGACTTTGGATATTGCCTTTGGAGTCAGCAAAAAAAGATGCATGTATAAAAGGCATCATTTGGTGTGGATTTTGAACATCTGTAAATTCAAAAGTATCATAGTGATAATGGGTCAAAGTATAAGAAACGGACTTATAAGTAGCTTTTAAATGATCCACTTCCCTCTCGATAGAGATAATCCCATATCCGGGATTATGGAAATCGCCTGTGTAATTCTCAAGAGGATGGGATGGTTTTGTGTCCAATTTCCGGTCTTTCTCTTTTTCCTGTTTGGCTTTTTCAGCTACTTTTTTATATTTCTCTTGCTGAGCTTTGAACCGCTTGTCCCAGGGAATCTGGTCTAGCCCCAAGAGACGATCATAAAGGTTATGCATAATAATATTTCGCACCGGTGTCCCCTGTATATTAGTGAGAATAACCACCCCAATGTGATCCCGAGGTAGTAAGGAGACAAGGGAGTTTAATCCGAGGGCACCGCCTCCATGTGTGAGCATAAGATGACCTCTGTATCCTGTGATAAACCAACCCAGTGCACTGGACGAATAAAAAAATTCATCACTAATCGATTTTGAGCTGATCATCTGGGGAGAATGAATTTCTTTTAGATTAGCTTCAGATATAATTTGTTTCTCTCCATGCTTCCCCTTGTTTAAGTTGAGTAAAATCCATTTGGCCATATCTCGAATAGTGGAATTTATCGAGTCGCACCCAGCACAGTTTTTATAGCTCTGAAAAGGGATTTGCACAACCTTCCCTTTTATTTTCATGTAGGGAAAAGCATAATCCGGAGACTTCTGGGTCTCCCCCAGGGAAACATTGCTGTCACTCATACCTAAAGGATCGAAAATACGTTCCTTGATAAATTCATCCCAGGTCGTCCCAGCGATTCTCCCCACCATCTCACTTGCGACTAGGTACATAAGATTTGAATAGTGGTAAGTTGTGCGAAAATCCGTATTCGGTTCAAGATATTGCAAACGGTCTAAGATTTCTTTTCGGGTAGGATTGTTGCCGGATGCGCTAACCCACATGTAATCATGACGCGGTAAGCCAGAACGATGGCTGAGTAAATCAAGAGGAGTCATCCTCTCAGAGGCAAAAGGATCCTTGAGCTTAAAAGAAGGAAGATAATCTCTTACGGGTTTATCCCACTCTATTTTCCCTTCATCAACCAGAATCCCCACGCACGTAGCCGTGAAAGCTTTGGCCGTAGAGCCAATGTTAAAAATAGTTCGTGGCGTCACCTTCAACCCTTGTTTTACATCCCTGTACCCAAATCCTTCAGAAAAAATCACCTCTCCATCCTTAACGATACAGATGGCAACCCCTGGAACTTCCCACTCCTTCATTGTCTTTTCGACATATTCAGGAAATCCCTTCAAGCTTGCCTTTTGAACACCTTTCTCGGCAGCCAGGGGGAAGCAAATGAAGAAAGAAACCGTTAACAAGATTAAAGCAATTCGGAAAAATCCTTTTCTCATCATAAATACTCCTTTACGTTTTTTGTTACTTTGTATCTGACTTGTCAATACTATGATCATCGTTACTTTATATAATATACAATTACAGAGAGCCTTTAGAATGACTACTCCTTTACATGTCTCAATGCTTCTTTCATCGCCCTGAGCAGGGTTTCTGAGGATACTTCGCTTCCAACTGCTTTCTGCATCCACAAGCTTGGAGTTAATTTACCAAGTATGCACATCCATTTCATTATCTGAAACTTCCCTAAATGTTTGGTTGGATTATATATATAATCAATTATTAAGTGGGATTAAAGTCCCTCCAAAAATTAAGCTTAAAGAAAGTTAGCTTTATTTTGTTCATTACTTCAACATTTCTATAAAAAAGCGCAAAAAGTTCTCGCCCATTATGAGGTCAATATCAGACGACTTATAACTCCGCCTGATCAGCCCCTCGGCCATCTTGGGAAAATCTTCATCACCTGAAAGGCCGTCGACTGGCTTCCACAAGTTACTGGGAAATCTTGCCCTTTCCACCTCGGTCATGTACTTAAGAAAATAATCGGCAAAATCTAAACCCAATCCTACATGCTCCACCCCCCCTATCTTTACCAAATGATCAATGTGGTCTAACAAATGTTCCAGATCTCCGGATTCAACATATTGACTGCAGGCGTTTACACCTATTATGCCTCCGGTATCTGCAATAGCCTTGATCTGATCATTTGTAAGATTCCTCGGATGATCGTACAAAGCTCTACAATTTGAGTGTGAAGCGATAATTGGGGCTTTTGTGAACTTTATTACATCCCAGAAGCCAGGATCATTCATATGGGAAACATCGATGATAATTCCCATTACTTGTGCTTGCTCTATAAAGTTTACACCAACATCTGTAAGTCCACCCATTTGTCCCATCTTCCTGGGAGATATAAATGCTCCGTCCGCAAGATAGGTTCTCAGGGCATGAGTTGGGCCCAGCACTCTAACACCAAGATTATAAAAGATACGTAGTAACTGGATGTCAGATCCCAGTGGCTCAGCACCCTCCATGCCAATTATAAATCCTATTTTCCCCTCTTTTTTTGCTTTCTTGATATCATTGCCTGTGGTGCAGAGGATAGAACTGGATGACTCTTTGATTTCCTCGTATAATGTGGCTATGAGATCAAGCGCCCGTCTCAGGGCCATCTCGGGAAGATACTGTGAATCACTATAAATGGCTAATACTCTCACGTCTATCTTCCCTTTCCTCATTTTAGGCACCCAAAATTTCTCGAGGATTTCTCTTTCTCCCAGCATCCTCCTGGGGTGGATATCGTTTAGAATATCTGAATGTGCGTCAAAAACTATGGCCATTTTTTTTAACTCCTTTCCTTCTCTTTTATTACATTAGGAATTCTTGAACCCCCATATTCTGCTTAGGAGGTTCACCGACTTTTTTTAAAAGCTTCAAAAATTTTGTAATTAACAATTATCTCTGCTCTATGACTATTTCCCCTTCCAGAATCACCATGATGACTCTTTTTAAAGCCGTTAAATCTTCTAGAGGATTGCCATCAAGAACAATGATATCCGCCCACTTCCCTTTTTCCAAGGTTCCAGTCTTATCTTCAATCCCAATGGCTCTAGCGCCATTTATAGTCCCAGCCTGAATAATCTGGAAAGGGGTCAAGCCAAGTTCTTTATAGAGTATCAACTCATCTGGGCCATCACTAAAAAGCATTGGATAACATCCGCAATCCGTTCCCATAGCAACAAGTCCACCCGCAGCAACATAGGGCCTGAGGCCATCCAGAACCTGCTTCCACCATATTTTTCTCGTCTCTAAAAATCTTTTTTTTGAGGCATCGTCTAAAAGTTTTGCCTCACCTGTAAATTCGAATTTCTTATCGACAATCGCTTTTGCAGCGATTAGCGCAGTCGGAACAATTATAGTTTTGTTTTTGACGGCCAGAGGGATGGTCTTGGCATCAATTAGCCAGCCATGATCTATAGTATCAGCACCATATTTAACACAGGCATCTATTGTTTCAGGTTGAAAAGCGTGGATTGCGATCTTTTTCCCGTATCTATGGACTGTTTCAATTGCAGTCTTGATTTCTTCTTCGTTGTATCCCTGGGGAAGATTCCACGTTATCTTAATAAAATCACACTTGTGGGCACCTTCTGAAAAGCGGTTTCGAATGGCGCGAATAATTTGCTCTTTTCCATCCACCTGTTCTGCGAGTTTCCATACATGCCCACCAGTATTAGTGATAATCCTTCCCGAATGGTAAAAGCGTGGCCCAGAAATTAGTTTCATTGATAGGGCCTGCTTTAATGAATTTGTTACATCTCTTACTCCTCCTGTATCGCGGACTGTCGTGACTCCTGCTTCAAGAGTTGTCCTGAGGTTTTTTGCAGCCCTAAGAGCTACCAAGGCATCAGGCTCATCCGCTGCTTTTTCCCAATTGGGGTGAAGATGATAGAAAGTTGTGTGATAATGAAGATCGATCAGGCCCGGCATTACAGTTTTTCCTTTCAAATTTATAATTTCAGCATTTTTTGGTATATCAATCTTCCCAACCTTACCCACAGCCTCAATAGTATTTTCCTTTATAAGAAGGGTTCCATTTTCTATGGGGCGCTCATTTTTTGCATCAATTATCCTGACATTAGTCAAGGCTATAATACGAGAGGTGTTCTCTTTTCTTGAAACAGCCGAAAAAAGCTCTGTAAATAAAAATAGAAAAGATGCAATCAAAAGAAAATAAAGACATGTGCGTATTCTTCTCATTTTAGAAACCTCCTTCTTTATAAATATTTGTTTTAAAAAATTCTGAATGACTTATGTTATCAAATCGTGATCCCAAATGAATGCTTCTTTACTCTCTTCGAATTTTTTTCTCTTTATCTAATTGCCCTCTTTATAAACAGGAAGAATAATATAAGAAGGATACTTCTCGTCATGGTAAATTGTCTGGTGGGCAGTTTTATATTCGGTGTCTGTGGCTACAGGGTTGCCGGTATTGGTGTTGACGACAAGATATCCTGCTGATGCACTGGCAATGGAAACTCTCAGTCGATGTCCTTTGAGAAACTTGTGGCTGGTCCAGGTCATTGGAACCCTATATTCATAAATCTTTCCAGGGGTAATCAGTTCCTCTTTCTCCACGCTCTTTCGAAACCTGGCTTTAACCAAGCCGTCAACCAGACGGATGGATTGACCATCAGGAAAGACATCGGTCAAACGGACCAGCCAATCCGTGTCTCGACAATCTGTAGAGGCATAAATAACTGCGGAAACATCACCGGATATTTCCAAATCTTCCTTTAGTAACTCAGAGGTATAAACCAGGGTATCCTGTCGCCTTTCAACCTCCTGATAGTCTTCGGGAGGGTTCAATTCGTTATACCTCACATCGCATAAGTAGGGAGTCGGATTTCTTGGGTCATAAATATAATGATCTGGTTTTTCTTTATGAGGTGAAACCAGGCCAATCCAGCCTCCGTCTTGGGGCTTATTGGCCATTCCCTTGGAGTGGAAATACCACTCCTCTTTTTTCACATTCTTTGGAGGCCAGGTATCAGCCGTTTTCCATCTGTTTTCTCCCATAGTGTAATATTGAACCAGTGGATCTTTTTCCATCCCATTTTCGATCCCCTTGAGCCAACGGTCAAACCACCGGACATTGATATAATTGAGGTCTTCCATGATTGCATTATCCCCGAAGGTAAACTTATTTATCTTCCGTGTTCGATTGAAGCCATGGCGCCATGGGCCGAGAATGAGATGCTGGTTTTTGCGGTCGTTGCCCTTCATCATATCATAATAATATATTGTTCCTCTAAGCACATCATCATACCATCCTGATTCAAACAAAACGGGCAAATCGATATTTTCCACCCACCGCTTGATATCTCCTTTTTTCCAGAAATCATCCAGAGTCGGGTGTTTTAGAAACTCTCGCAAGAAAGAAATCTCATGCCCCACCGCTCTTTTGTCGGCATCGATTAGAGGAAGGGTCATAGTAACATCATAAAGGCTTTTTCTTTTTGCTTTTTCAAATTCTTCAGGAGTAGAACCTACAATAAGAAACCAGGTTAAATATCCTGTTGTAAATGATCCGCGCTGATAAGGAGAATCCACGTGACCTGGACCTCCGGGATTTTGAGAAATTAAACATTTAAGGTATGGATTACCTTTGTAGGCAGCATGCCACTGTACCATTCCGCCGTAAGATGCTCCGATCATTCCAATATTCCCGTCACACCAGGATTGCTTTGCAACCCAGGAAATTGTTTCATCTCCGTCAGATTTTTCATCGACAAAGGGCAGGAAAGTGCCTTCTGAGTCGTAACGTCCTCTCGTGTCCTGAATCACTACAGCATATCCACGAGAAACAAATTTGAAAATATCCCAATATCTCTTCCTGTTATAAGGCGTTCGCATCAATATTGTGGGAAAAGGTCCTTTCAGAGCCATCTCCTCATTGATATCAGAGTTACCTGGCAAGAATACGGTCGTTGCCAAGGAAATTCCATCTGACATTGAAACCATAATTTTCTCTTCGTGCTTTACCGCTTTGTAAACAGGTTTGGAAATGAGAGGGTCATTCCATGATTTGAGAGTGACGAATTCTTCATACCCCTCCTCTATGGTGACATTATCATTTGAGGGATAAAACCAACCTACAAGCTGAAGGCCTTCTGTGAAAACCAAATCGAAGGGAACTTTACTGTTGCGGCCAGGGATAGCCCCTCCTGGAATATCTTTTTCTCCGGTCCAAATCCATACGTTTGAAGAAGCACCCTGGATTGATTCAACTCGCTTTTTACTCTTTCTAAACTCCATGTCAACCAGATCTCCCAGAAAAAACGTCGATATCTTTAAAACATTATCCACAGGATGATTCTTAAAATAAGCATCTAAAACTCCTGAGTTAGCGGATAAATACTGTGTCTCGAAAAAAAGAATAGGGAAAGTGGATTCCAAAGTTTGCCTCATGCCAGTTTTATCAATGAGAACAACCTTCGTTGGTGATTCCCATATTATTTTTGAGTCATCGTCTTGAACAACTATCAATCCGCCTTCTTTCGTAGAAGAAAGCTTCCAAGCGCGGGATGATTCTTTCCAGGAATATGGATCTCTTTTTATTAGAGAGATGGAAGAGAAGGGATGCTTTTCAGGATAAGCAGCTTTTTCGACCCAGATTCCAAATTGATACCTCGTACAGTTTTTCTCAGCAGGGAAAATCTGGGCCCAGGCCATATTGGCCAACATTATCAAACAACAAGCTGCCAGCCATAGACGGAGTTTTCTAAAGATTAAATTTTTGGGATAGATATTAGCTCTTTTTTTTGTGTCTAACATCATTTGACCTCCTTAAAATATAGTCAAATTTCTAGATATTTGCTTCAAAACTATTGTAAGTCTTCTACTTTTTAGTTCTTAAAAAAAATTATGTGAAATACGTCACGATGTCAAGCAATAATATCTTTAAATAAAAAATTATCCAAATTAGTAAGTAATATATGTTAAATCGTAACGATAGTTGACTATCTTATCATCTAAATGTTCAATTGCTGATTTTTAGGGAGTTGCTCTTTTTATCACACTCTAACGCTGAGTTAGCCTGTTTTTTCTTCCACTCTATTTACACCTTGGATCATTAAACAGGAATCTGTTAAAACTCCTGATCTTTCAAGTTTTTTTACCTTATAATAGAGCGTAGTGGGTGAGATCCTGAGCTCTTTGGCTATCAAACGAAAACTCATCCGTGCATCCCTATTCAGCACTTTTAAAATTTTCCTATCTAACTCTTCTATCTTCATAGACTTCATGTAACAATAAAATATCAAACATTGATCAGAATGTAAGCTTTATGGGAGTTCTTTTCGACAACTGTCCTATGCATTTGACATGTAAAACAAGTTATTTCCGGACATCAAACCCTGCAAATCCCCTCAAAAGAAGCAATAATGATGATATTAAATCTCGAAAACTATCGATTGAACATTTAGACAATAATAGGCTCTACTTCTTTAAAGTTTAACATATTTTGTTTAATAGTTTGGATAATTTTTCATTTAAAGATATTATTGCTTGACATCCTGATGTTCTTCGCTTATTTTTGTTTTTTCTTATAAAGAGGAGAAGGAGTATTAATCCAGTTGTTGTGAAAACTACTAATTTTACTTGTAATAAGGAGTAATAATGAAAAAAAATCGAATCTTGTTTGCAATCATCTTAAGCATTTTTCTGGTTTCCACCCTCAGCGCTCAACAACTTCAAACTGGTTCCATAAAGGGTACTGTAACTGATGATGAGGGAACGGCTCTGCCAGGGGTAACGGTAACCGTAAGGAGCTCTTCTCTTATTGGTTTTGTAAGCAGTATTACCAATCAGAGAGGATCATACAGGTGTCCAACCCTTCCTCCTGGCACATACACATTATTGGCAGAATTAGAAGGGTTTAGCACCATAAAGAGAGAAAACGTGCTATTGCGTGTTGCTATGGTTGTAAAAATCGATATAGAAATGAGTCTTTCTCCTATCGGGGAGGAGATCACAGTGGTTGCCCCATCTCCCACCGTAGACGTAGTTTCCTCCAAGCTCTCATCCTCAGTTACTAAGGATGTTTTGGCTCGTCTTCCTTTAGGACGAGAAATAGACGCAATTGCGTCAATTACCCCTGGTGTGATAGCGGCCGGTGGTGAGAGATGGATAGTGCATGGTGGAACTGAGCTAAACAATAGCATGGAAGTCGATGGGGTCGACATAATCGATCCGTGGTTGCAACGTCCCCACACAGAGATTAATTATGATTCCATGGAAGAAGTGGAAATAATAGCCGGAGCGTTACCTGCGCAGATTGGTTTTACAGGTGGATCTTTTGTTAATATAGTAACAAAGTCGGGTGGAAATAACTTTTCCGGCAATTTGCATGCTATATATACCAGGGAATCACTGACTTCAACAAAGTTTACTGAGTATGATATAGAAGCAATGGGCGTTGCACCACCTGTAGCTCCTATCTTTTCCTTTGATGCAATAGGAAGTCTCGGAGGACCAATCTTGAAAGATAAATTATGGTTCTTTGCTAACGCGACATCCAATCGTGGGGAATGGCATACTAATTTTATTCCAGCTACAATCTTAGGAACATTTTATGACACGTATCAAAACAAAACTTTTGAATGGAGTGGATTATTCAAGTTGACTGCCCAGATATCAAAATCTGTGAGAGCTTTTGCTTTATTTAATTATAGAAAGGCGGGCGGGCCCATTAGGATGGGGGCGCTCGTGACATGGGATTCCGTAACTCCATGGGACGATACAAGTACTACGACAACGGCAAACATCAACTGGCTTCTTAGTGATAATACATTCCTGGATATTAGAGCTTCACGTGTATACAATATAGGGGATCAGCGGCTAAGAGAAGGCACAGAGGATAGTCCTGCATATTGGGACGCATATACTGGTTATGTTTGGGGAAGACAATGGCGAGGTCAGGAGGATTGGGGAGCGAGCCAAAACCAGGCTTCAATACTTCTTACCCACTTCCAAGATAATTTCTTGGGAGGAGACCATGAATTTAAGGCAGGGATTAATTATTCAGCCGGAGGCGGCTTTTGGAACACGTCGATGGCCGATCCATTGGCCTTGTGGTACTGGGATGAAAATCCTTATTACTGGAGAGGATTTTATGGAACGGACACGACTACTTTTTACGGAGATGGCGGCATAAGTATGAATATCTCACCTCCGACTAAGGGAAATCACATGTCAGTTGGGAATAGGACGACGATTGGAGCTTTCATTCAGGATTCTTGGACCATTAAGAAAAGACTTACTTTAAATATTGGTCTAAGGTACGATGACACCACGGGATGGTGGCCAGCAAGGACAAAGCCGGCTGTTGGTGGCGATCTAGGAAAAGCTATTGGGGAGTACCTTTTTACACCAGTATATGGATTCAATCCCTTTGGGGAAATAGTAGTTGATGAGTGGAAAGATATCCTAGGATGGAAAAAGCTAAGTCCGAGAATCGGAATAGTCTATGATCTCTTCGGAAACGGAAAAACAGCGTTGAAGGCAAGCTATTCAATGTATGCTGAGCCCTTGGCGACCCAGGCTTTCGAGGGCATGCACCCATTAAGAACGCAGTCTTTTGATTTTTATTGGTGGGATCTCAATAATAACGTCGAACCGGATCCTCCGGGTGTAGATGATTATCAGATATCGTGGGCAGCTGTCCGGCAAATGGATCCAGATTACTACAAAAAAGGAATTGTCGATAAGTATAAAGCCCCTTTGTACAATGAATTTATAGCTGCTATCAATAGCGAGGTCGCTCCGGATCTAAATGTTGGTATTAAATATCTCTACAAGAACAGGAAAAACGTGCTTAATGATGCTTTGTATGATCCTGATACAGAAAGATGGTGGAATACTTATGAGCTCGCTCCTGAATGGTGGGTTCCCTTCACAACTATTATCCCTGAGGCTGGTCTCATCCCTGAGCAAGAAGTAACCATGTACTTTTTGTCAAATGATGCTCCCGAGTGGTTCTTTGCTTTGGGCTCTAGACCTGAAGCGAAGCTTAACTATCACACTGTTGAGCTAACCTTTGACAAGCGAATGTCCCATGGATGGCAGCTTGGTGGGTCAGTTGCTTTCAGTAGAACAAGGGGAAATATTAGCGAATCGAGTTGGGGATGGATGTCTGAGAATCAAGGTACGGGTTGGACATTTGACAATCCTAACTATTTTGTTAACAAAGATGGTCCTACAGAATGGGACGTTCCCCTTATTGTAAAGCTTTATGGAACAGCTAAGCTTCCTTTAAACATCATCGCCTCCTTCAATTTTATACACATGAGTGGCAGACCTTGGGGAAGAACGGTTACCATGTATCCACCATGGGACTGGACCGTAGCTAATAATGCCGATTATTACACTAGCTTTTGGATTAATACAGAAGTTTTTGAAAGGAGATACCAGGCCTGGGATAATGTTGATATAAGAGTGGAGAAGCTATTCAGTTTGGGTAACTTTGGAACTATTGAACTTTATATGGATATCTTCAATTTGCTTGGTCAAAGCACTGTGTATCATGGAGAGGACCCTGCAGGATGGTTTCAGCCAGTAGATGAAAATACGACTGAGGGTACTTACGTGACAGACTATTGGTTTCAGAGACTAAACGGCATTGCCGGCGTAACTACCGTCAAGTTTGCCGTACGACTCTCCTTCTAAATCAGGAGCAGAGGTAAATTCATGAGGGAGGGGGAAACCCCTCCCTTTTTTTTCTTTAATCCAAACTTCTGTGCGGCTTCAGTTCACCAATGGCCAACACTGTGCCTCTCAGACGCCCCAAACCTGTTTATAAACGCGAAGCCAGTTTTCTCCTAATACCTTGCGAATTTCGCCGGCCGACCATCCCCGCTTGATAAGGCCACGAATGACGTTGGGCAGCTCGGTGATGTTTTCGAATCCCTTTACGAGGATCCATGGGCCATCGCTTTTCACTTCTCGAGGAAACGTGTTCGCTCGAGTTACCGCCTCGTAGTCGATTGCCCTCCCCTCGATGAAATCCGGACCTATCCCGACGTGGTCTACTCCAACCAACTTACGGACGTAATCGTAGTGATCCAGATGAGCCTTCAGCTTAGCCTGAGGGCTCCTGGGTATATGGGCATCCTTCCGGCTCCGCGCATGATAGTCATTGGTGGCAAGGATTCCAACGACTCCCCCAGTCTTGGCAATAGCCTCAATCATACGATCGCTGATGTTGCGCGGGTTATCGACGATTCCGGCTGCATTGGCATGGCTGCAGATCACCGGAACACCCTTCGACATTGCTATCGCGTCCAGGCTAGTCTGCTCGCCTGTATGTCCTCCCACGTCAAGGACTATACGCAGATTGTGAATTTCTTCCACAAGGCGCCGCCCCGCGCGAGTCAGGCCAACATAACGGTGGAGACAACCCGCCCCGAAGTCATTGACCAAGTTGTAGGCAATACCTACAATCCGCAATCCCAGCTCATAGTAGGCACGCAGAGCCGTCCGGGAATAAACCTCAGCATTACTCTGTTTGCTCTCCAACACTTCAGCCGACTGCCAGCCAAAGACCAAACCTATCTTCTCCTGCTGATATGCTTGCCGGATTTCTCTGACAGTGGTGACAGGAATAATTGTATCGCTGTGTTGGTCTAAAAAGTTGTAGACATCAGCAAAAGACTGGGTGCCTCCCATGCTCTTGTGCCAGCAATTTACTCCACCAGCCTTCAGCATCCCCAGGTACCTCTCATTGAGTGTAGATACGTCCAGTCCGCTAACCACCAAAGTGGAGCGTTGGATAGCCATCGGATGGCTAAGACTGCGATCCGACTCATCCTGCTGGAAGGCGAGAGATCGTCGACTCTCTTCAACCACCATTGGCGCTATAGACCACGCCCCTGAGGCCCGTACGAGCCCCACCGTTGTCCCTAAAAGGGCGGCATTTCGCATAAAATCTCTTCTTTTCATAAATCCTCCTTTGTGTTTTTTGTAATTTTGATATTTTTCGCTCTTGAAGTAAAGGTATAAAGCTCTCAGAATTCTGCTATTACTAATATGTTAAGTGAAGCCTGGAATTTCATACCTAGGATACGATGATGATACGATAATCTCTTATCAATCAATCTCATTCATTCCAAAGTTGCATGGCTGCACCATGCTCAGCTGGTAAAGCCGTCCGTACATATAAGGCTAGAATACCTTTTTTTATTTTTGGTTGAGGCGCTTTCCACTTAGTTAGTCTGGCTTCTAGCTCAGTAAGGAGGGTTTGATGAATCAAACACCTGAAGCTTTTTTTATACGGTTGCATAGCCTGTTCCGAACAAAGTGAGGAATCTTCTTCGCTCCCTGCAATTACATAAAGGAATGAGCAATCCAGATTTTTCTATCAAGTAGCTTTGGGACAAAGCTAAAGATTACGAAAAGTAGACAAAAAAATCATGAAATATTATTATATTGGAGAGAAAGACCTTATTAAATTTTTTTATAAGTTGAATGAATATTAAAAAGGAAGGAAAAAAACCACTTCAAAATCAGCGGAGTATCGAATGAAAAAACTTTTGAGCTTTATTCTTATGGTTTCATTCTTTTTTGCTCCTCTTAAAGGAGAGAAGAACAAAATAGGCGATCTCCCAGCTCAGTACAGAAAATGGCTTAAAGAGGAAGTCATTTATATCATATCAGCAGTTGAGAAAGATGTATTCCTCATGCTAGATAAAAACAGAGAAAGAAATACCTTTATCGAAGCATTCTGGAAGCAACGGGATCCTACGCCCAGTTCGGCTGAAAACGAATTTAAGACCGAGCATTACCGCCGCATAAATTATGCCAATCGCTACTTAGGCAGAAGCGTACCCAAACCAGGTTGGAAAACAGACAGAGGACGTATTTACATTATTTTGGGCGAGCCACGTGAGAAGGTTACCTATGCCGGGAAACAGGCGATCTACCCCTGTGAAGTCTGGTGGTATCAAGTCGATAAAAAATTGGGACTTCCTCCAGGCTTTAATCTAGTTTTTTTCCAGGATGGTGGTTCCGGAGAATTCAGGCTTTACAGCCCCCTCGCTGATGGGCCCCAAAAGCTTTTGTCCACATATTCTGGGGATCCCATAGATTATAACGCCGCATATAAGGTACTCTTAGATACAGAGCCAACGCTGGCTCAAGTTTCACTCTCCTTAATTCCCGGTGAGGAACGGGTTGGTTTAGGCCGCCCTTCCCTCTCTTCGGATACATTAATCCAGAAAATTGAAGAATCTCCCCAGAGACAGCAAAAAGACTTATATGCCAAAAAATTTCTCGAGTATAAAGATTTGGTGGAAGTTGAGTATACGGCCAATTATATGGATAGTGACTCTTTAGTTAAACTCACAAAACATGTCTCGGGAGTTCATTTCGTCCATTATGTTGTCGAACTCCCCAAGCTCTCGGTTGATTCTTATGAAGATAAGCATTACTTTACACTCAGGCTCAACGGCACAGTTGCAGATTCCAAGGGCAAAATCATTTATCAATATGAAAAAACAATCGCCCATGAGTTTGCTCAAAACAAACTCAGCGAAATAAGCCTCAAACCTTTCAACCTGCATGATATGTTTCCTCTTATACCTGGAAATTATAAACTCTCCGTTCTTATTAGAAACGAAACATCAAAGGAGTTCACTTCTTTTGAGAGAGACCTCTTCATTCCTCAAGATGATTCTTCAGTCCAGATGACTTCCCTTCTTTTAGGTTATAATACGGGATGGATGGATACTGATCAAAAGAAAATGCGGCCTTTCCAATTAGGGTCCTATCGAATTTTCTGCCAGCCAAACAGAATCTTTGCCAAAGCAGATAATCTGGCTGCAGCTTTTCAAATTCATGGATTAAGCCTGGAATCCAGAGAAAGAGCTGAACTGAGATTTACTTTCTTTAAAGATAATGAAGAATTTCGCACAATCACAAAAAATATCCGGGAATATCCTGATTCAACAAATTTTCTCCAGCAGTTCCCGCTGAACGATTTCCCTCCCGCCTTTTACTCGTTGCGGGTTTCCCTGATGGATAACGGCCGGGAACTCCTCTCCGAGAGGGAAAAATTTGCTGTTACTTATCTGAGTTCCATTCCCCGTCCCTGGATCCATTCCCGAGCCCTGCCGGATATAGAAAACTCTGTATATTCTTACATTATCGGAACCCAACTGTACAATAGCGGCAAAATTGTGGAAGCACGAAACTACCTGGAAAAGGCATTTCAAAAGAAACCAGACTCTGTTGTATACGGTTTGTTGTTGGCCCGGATCTATATGATTTTTAACGAATACGAAAAAACTAAAGCGGTTTTACTTCCTTTCCTGAATCAGCCTGAACCGGAGTATGAAATCCTCTTTCTAATGGGTAAAACTCACCAAAAACTAGGAGAACTGAACAAGGCCGTTAACACTTTCGATAGAGCGATTTCCCTCCATGGTCTAAACACAAACCTTTTAAATTTGATAGGAGAATGCTATCTCCAGCTTGGAGAGAAGAAAGAAGCTTTGATGGCCTGGGAAAAATCCCTGGAATTAAATGCTGACCAGCCGCAGATCAAAAGCAAGGCAGAAGCGTTAAAGAAATAAAAAAGGGAGGGGTTTCTCCCTCCCTCGTGCATCCACTCCTGCTCTTTCAGAATGAGAATCGAACAGAGATCTGGAATGTTCTCATCAGACCGGAGACGCCGGTGACTTGCCCGTATCATCCGCTCACCCAAATCCTTTTCAAGCTATCATGAACCCCTGCCTCCGCCTCGATCAAAGAAGAAATTGGCAGCGTTCAAAATGTTCGGCATTTTGTTGTAATCGATACAATCTGGATATCGAAGTAGCCCTTAATGCCAAGTTTTTCTTTCCAATATTTATCACATTTATCTTGGGAGTATTACCTGATTATTATCATCTTAGAAATGTTAACAAATGCTTTATCCGAAGGAAGAGATTGTGATTTAATCAGATAAAATCTAATGCCGAACATTTTGAATGTTACTAAGATTTTAAATGAGAAAACGATACGCTTTAGGGTTAGGTTATAGGCGACTCAATTCTAGATATCGAATACTTTAAACTAAAAATCTATAATTCTCACCTTGACAGGTGCTCTTTAGTGTAGTCAACTCTTAAATTTCACAATTATTCATTATAATCATGAATGGATGTAGCTAAAACATAATAGGAATGATAAATATTTATAAGAAAAAGGAGTTTTAAATGATTACTGGTATTCTTTGTGCTTTAGGAATGTTAACAATTGGTTTTGCTGGATATTTCTTAAAGGATTTATTAGCTAATAAAGACAACCTAGAAAAAGAGACAAATTTTGCAATTGCTGCAGGTATCGGATTTGTCACTAACTTCTTTGATACCTTGGGAATTGGTAGCTTTGCTCCAATGACAGCATTACTTAGAGGTTTTAAACAAATTCATGACAGAGTCATTCCAGGTACATTAAATGTATCCTGTACTATTCCAGTTGCAGCTGAAGCCTTCATTTTCATTGCAATTATTGAGGTCAAAATAATAACTTTGATTTCTATGGTTGCAGCTGCTGGTATTGGTGCTGTTTTCGGTGCTGGTATTGTAGCTAAATTGCCAGAAAAAAAGATTCAGCTAACCATGGGTATTGCCTTACTAACAACTGCTTTCTTAATGTTTTCTGGTAAAATGGAATGGATTGCTGGATTAGGAACTGGTGAAGCTATTGGCTTAACCGGTGGGAAGTTAATTATTGCTGTTGCTGTTAACTTTATCTTGGGCGCCGCACAGACTGCAGGTATTGGAATGTACGCTCCAAGTATGGCCTTAGTATACGTTCTAGGGATGTCTCCAAGAGTTGCTTTCCCAATTATGATGACTGCTGCTGCATTCGCATTGCCTCCGGCTTCTATCCAATTCATCAAAGAAGGCGCTTATAATAGAAAAGCTTCTTTGGCAATTACTGTTACGGGAATCGTTGGAGTATTTATTGCAGCTTATATCGTTAAGTCTTTACCGCTGGCAATGTTAACCTGGTTAGTGATCATTGTTATAATTTACACAGCTATCACTTTATTACTAAAAGCTGCGAGCAAAAACAAAGTTGAAAAAGTAGCTGCTGAATAAATTAAGCGGAAGTTTAATACATACTGTAAAGTTAAATTGGCAGTGTCAAAAACCTCTGGAGCCGGTATTTTGTGTCCCAAAGAGCTATGACGCCGGTATCTGTTATATTCCCTGCGCCAGCGCTCTGTGAGGACTGGTTGCTATGTTCAGGACAAAGATTTTAGGAAATAGTCGCAGCGACCATTGAAGAAAAGCTCTGGAGGCAATTCTAATAATCTTCTCACCACATGAGCTCAAAGAAGAAGCTCGCAATGGATGAGTATTGGAATGCTAATTTTTATTAAGTCAATGATAACGATAAGGTTTGACAGAATTTATAGTAATACTATATAATTTTTTAAAAGAATGAGGAGAATTATTAACTTTGTTTGCTAAGAAAACATGCTCAAAGGAAGATGACACCATGGCCACAAGAACATCTGAGAAAATGTCGCCCTCAAAAGCAGACAAGAACGCACAGGCAATAGCAACCTTTCAGTACCCTGGTCTGAGCCGTCCAACCACAAGGGTTATGTTGGGTGTCAAGCGGAATCAATCTGTTACACCTGAACTTTTCCCTTATCGTGCTGTCGCAGTAACGAGGAGCTATCAAGAAACCGAGGGACAGCCAATAGTCATTCGTCGTGCTAAAATGCTGGAGAGAATCTTGCGCGAACAGCCTGTACGCATACAAGAAGGAGAACTTATTGTGGGGATGAAGACAGTTAAACCGCTTGGTTCTCCTGTTTTTCCTGAAATTAATTGTGCCTGGGTTGAGCAAGATCTTGACATTTTATCCGAGCGCAGCAACACACCCTTTTATGTAAGCGAAGAAACTAAGAAAACCCTTCGTGAGGAAGTACTTCCCTATTGGCGTGGGCGTCAAATCAATGACCGATTAGTTGAATCAGTGCCTGATCAAATATGGCAGGCAGATTTACGCGGAGTAATTTACAATTATTTCACTTCGCGTACCATCGGTCATATTACAGTGGGCTATTCGAAGATGCTGAATAAGGGCATGAACGGCATCAAAACTGATATTCAAAAATCTGTATCTCAGCTTCACTTCGAAGATCCTAATTACATCCACAAAAAGCAATTTCTCGAAGCTGTGTCCTCGGCCTGTGATGCTGCTGTTATGTTTGCAGGACGCTATGCCAAGGAAGCACGTCGCTTAGCCTCAACAGAAAAAGACTCACGACGAAGAGCAGAACTAGAGAGAATTGTCCAAGTCTGTAAGAGAGTCCCAGCAAATCCCGCCCGAACATTCCACGAAGCACTCCAATCTTTCTGGTTTACCCAATTAGTACTTAATCTTGAAACAAACGGTCATGCAATTTCTCCTGGCAGATTTGATCAGTATATGTATCCCTTCTATCGTCATAGCATCGACTCGGGTGAACTAACCAAAGAAGAGGCGCAAGAGTTGCTTGACTTGCTGTGGGTTAAACTGGACGAGATAACGCTAGCCAAAAATTCAGGTGAATCTGAAACCAGCAGCTCCTACCCAGAGTTCCAAAACCTAAACATTGGTGGGCTTACACCTGAAGGCAAGGATGCCACAAATGAACTTTCGTACATGTGCCTTAGCGCGTTGGAACATGTTAAGCTTCCTCAACCGCAGCTCTCCGCCCAAATTAGTACCAAAACTCCTCCCAAATTCCTCCTCCGCTGTTGCGAAGTCCTGAAGTATGGGATGGGTCTACCCGCTTTGTTTAACAGCGACATCATGGTTCTGGGGATGGTGAACCGTGGCAAGAAATTGCAGGATGCTCGCTCAGGAAGCCTCAACGGGTGTGTATCACCTAATTGCGACGGCAAGGACCGCATGGCGTCTTCTGGCTATTATAACCTTGCTAAGTGCCTAGAACTGACATTGAACAATGGCATTGATCGTCTCACAGGTGAACAATTGGGCCCCAAAACAGGCAATAGTGGTCAGTTCGCTTCTTTCGACGATGTCATCAATGCCTTTCAGCAGCAAGTTGCTTATTTTGTCGATTTGAAAGTGCAGTACGATAACATCATGCGTGATATCTATGCTACATACTGCCCTGTTCCATTTACATCAGCTCTTATTGATGACTGCATTGAAAAGGGACTAGACTGGCATAATGGCGGTGCACGCTATAACCAAGCTGTGATCTCTGGAGTTGGTTTAGGTACGGTGGCAGATTCGCTATCAGCCATCAAGAAACACATTTTCGACGAAAGAAGCTATACGATAGCTGATTTGAAAAAGGCGTTGGACGAAGATTTCAAAGGGCATGAAGTATTGCGCCTTGTTCTTATTAATAAGACATCGCATTATGGAAACGATGAGGACTATGCAGATTCTCTAGCCCTACTCACCCAAAAAATCTTTTGCGACGAAGTGGAGAGACACCGAGATATCCAGGGGGCCAGATATTTTGTCAATCTTCTGCCAACAACTGCCCATATTGCCCTTGGCAATTTAACGGGAGCTACTCCTGATGGCAGACATGCTGGCATATGGCTTTCTGAAGGAATATCACCAGTTCAGGGCCACGACAAATATGGCCCAACCGCCGTCGCTAAGTCGGTGAGCAAACTCGATCACGCTCGTTGTAACGGCACTTTACTTAACATGAAGATAAGTCCTCAATCTTTGAAAACCCAGGAGGATTTACATAAGTTTGCAGCTCTCATACGCGGATATTTTGACCAGGGTGGATATCACGTACAATTCAATATCATCGATGAAAATACTCTACGAGATGCACAAAAACATCCCGAGAACTACCGAAACCTGTTGATACGTGTAGCAGGCTACTCCGATTATTTTGTACTCCTGAGCCATGAGATTCAGGAAGAAATCATTTCTCGAACCAAACATGGCTTATGAGTGGAGATATCTGCATACTAGCCAAGGCTCTCCATTGGTCCAACCTAATCCTTTTCCTCGACGGTCATTTCGGAAGCCCCAAGATTTCTGTAATTTGCAGAGATGATTTATTGCTATCTTCAACTTTTTTGTTCAACAACAAAATGAACTCGAGAGCAGATGCCAAAAATGGATCAAGAAATAATTTCGCATAACCCAGTCAAGGGATGGATTTGGGACATCAAAAAATATGCTCTGCATGATGGACCAGGTATCCGTACCACTATCTTTTTTAAAGGTTGCCCTCTGCGATGTCTGTTTTGTTGCAATCCTGAATCACAAAATTTCTACCCCGATATCTTGTGGATAGGTGAGAATTGTATCAGATGCAATCTTTGCCTAGAGGTTTGTCCAACCAATGCAATTTTCGAGGACGAAAAGGGGGGAAAACGAGTCGATGCTGAGCTTTGTGACCTTTGCGGTCTTTGTGTAAATCGTTGCCCTGGTGAAGCGCTTAACCTGGTGGGAAAGCACGTAACCGTGGATGGAGTACTTCGAAAAGTTGCCAAAGATGCCGTTTTTTATCTCCGCTCCGGTGGCGGCCTGACTCTTTCTGGTGGGGAACCTACAGCACAAGCGGATTTTGCTTATGAATTGCTTCGTCAGTACAAAATGAAGGAATTGGGTTTGCACACCGCTATCGAGACATGTGGTTATGTCAAGTGGTCTAAACTAGCAGTTCTCTTGGAGTACACAGACCTGGTCCTTTACGATATAAAACACATGGACTCTCTTCAGCATCGTCGACTGACTGGAATAAGTAACAAACTCATTCTACAAAATGCCATCCAAATAGCGAGGTCTCATAAACAACTTATTATACGTTTCCCTCTAATCCCAGGTTATAATGATAACGAAGAAAACATACGTAGAACTGGTGAATTTGCGTGTGAGTTGCCTGGCGTGGAAGAAATTAACCTTCTACCCTATCACCGACTAGGGGAACCAAAATATGCCCGTTTAGGTCAAGAGTACACCTTATCAGGAATGATTAGTTTGACTCCAGAGCGTATAGCCTCAATCCGTAGCACTATGGAAAATTTCGGGCTCCGTGTTAGAATTGGCGGTTAGTTGAATTAAGGCTCCCCTTTTTGCAATCGTCACTTTCAGCACTCAGGAATACACTCAATAGTTATCGCTGTTCACGAAAAGTAACACTGGCTCAATATCCGCCATATTCGGAGGCTGTTTGGAATAAGCTGAAATTTATCACCCATACTCAAACTTAACATCTGGAGTTAGGGATTTTATGATATGCTTTCTTCCTATTCCAAGGTTTATTAATTTTTTCATTATATTAGCGTCCCTTTTGATACGAAATTTATCCACTACCATTTTCGCCGGAGGTAATTCCTTTTTTCCCACACGTATTTGACCTTAATTTTTTCCTATGCTATAAGCACTGAAGAATGTCTTAAAATAAAACTAAAAATGGAGAAAAATGAGATTTAAGCATATTATTAATGTAATTGACTCTCATACAGAAGGTGAACCGACAAGAATTGTCGTCAGTGGTTTTCCCTTCCTGCCTGGTAATAGTATGGCAGAAAAAAGAGATCACTTTAAAGATAATTTTGATTATCTCAGGAAAACACTCCTGTGGGAACCGCGAGGACACAGAGATATGTTTGGTGCTATTTTGACCCCTCCCACCGATTCGAGGGCACAAATAGGTGCCTTCTTTATCAACTCTGAGGGTTATATTGATATGTGTGGACATGCTTCCATAGGAATCACTACAGTCTGTTTTGATATAGGAATCCTTCCCCGACAGCAACCTGAGAATGGATGGCATTTAGACACTCCCGCAGGATTAATACCCTTTACGCCAGAATTTGGGGCTGATAGGATTAAAGCCGTTACTATCCAAAATGTTCCTTCTTTCTTATTTAACTCTGACGTTTCTCTAACCATCCCAGAAATAGGAAATATTAAAGCTGATGTAGCTTTTGGAGGAAACTTTTTCCTCTTGGTAAATGTATCTCAACTTGGCATATCTATAGAAGTTAAAAAAATCAAAAGTCTCATTGATTTGGGAATGAAAATTCGGGACGTAGCCAATAAAGAAATAAAAGTTTATCACCCACAATTCGGTAATAAAATGCGGATAGATCTCGTTGAATTCTATGAAGATCTCAAGAATAAGAAGGCAGATGCAAAAAATGTGGTTATCTTTGGCAAGAGTCAATTTGACAGGTCTGCATGTGGCACTGGAACTTGTGCCAAGATGGCTTCTCTCCATGCAAAAGGCCTCTTAGATCTTAATGTTCACTACCTTCAGGAAAGTATCATTGGGACATTTTTTTCGGGAAAATTAATCTCTGAGACAAAAGTTGGAAATTTTTCAGCAGTTATTCCAGAAATAACAGGCAGGGCATGGATCACCGGATTTAATCAAATCGTAGTTGATCCCAAAGACCCTTTTGCCAATGGGTTTTTCTTAAGTTAGCCTAAATACTTGCTTTAACTTTAACGAAGAAATGAAGAAAAACTCATGTGGATCCCGATGGGAATGCGTTAGCCCATTTTTCAGCGGTGAGAATAAGAATTCGGATAATGCAGTCTACGGGCTTACCGCGTTCCTAAAGTTATACTTTCTGATAAAAGGAGTCAATTTAAGGCTCATCAGAACTGTATGAACGAAACTCAAAGGTTCCACTCTCATAATAGAGTGTGGTGGTAAAGTCATATCTCGCTATAAAGTGATGGAAGAAAGATATCAAGATATCCCTAAGAATAAACTATGAATTTTATCCATATTAAAATACAAAGGGTGACAATTCAAATTTGGAATAACATGAGAATGTTAGGTTAACTCTGAAAAGGAAATTCCTATATGTTTAACAGAAAAGTTGGCAGTTTTGCCTATTGATGATATGTAGACTTATTCCTTTATCTTCTCTATCCAGTTTATAATATCTTTAATAACGGTTTCGTCTACATGACCAGCTTTTTGATAATCAGATGGAGTGCTGGGACCTTTTCCAGGTATAAAAAGGTGATTAAGAGCAGGGTAAAGCCTGAAAGTTACATTTTTTCGTTGTCCTAGAGATTCTTTCCAATTTTTAAAGTCTTTTTCTGTAACCTGATAATCACGGCCTCCCTGTAATATAAGCAAAGGCCTTTTAACACTTTTTGCTGATATGGCCGGATTATATCCTTTAAGGTCCAGCCAATAACCAGGATTTACCCCTAAGAGTCCTTCTTGTTCCTGACTGGAGTCAGATTGTTTTAGGTTCTTGATTTTTTCTACCGCTTTTTCTGCTTCGTCAAGTTTTTCTTTTTCTTCTTTGGATAAATTTCCATCAAGCATAAATATATATTTAACTTGTTCAATGTATAGGTCCTCAAAAGGCCTTGTTGCTCCGGCCATTATAATAAAACCAGAAGCATCAGGATCCAAAGGTGCTATCCTAGGTATAAGAGTACCCCCAAGGCTGTGTCCTAAGATGAAAATATTTTCTTTGCTTATTTTTTCTGAATTGCGAAGTAGTTCTGCAGCAGATAAAGCATCTTCTATTGTTTCTTCATAAACTGTTAATGTCTTGTTTTTCTCAGCTATCATTTTTTTGCCGTGTACTTTTGTCCTCTTATCATAGCGTAAAACAGCAATATTATTTGATGCCAAACCCCATGCAAGGTCACGAAAGGGTTTGTTTGATCCAACTGATTCATCTCTGTCGTTCGGACCTGATCCGTGCACTAAAACCAATGCAGGGAAAGGGCCATTTCCATTTGGAATTGACAACGTCCCTGGCAAAAACCAGCCTTGAACTCCAAATTCAACCTCTTTTTCAATAAAAGAATCTCTATCAACATAGTCCGGGATTCTATAAGGGGCTAGAGGCTGGGTGAAAAACTGTCCGGCAATCTGCTTTTGCTTGTTGAAAACGACTTTGACATCCAGTGTAGTCTTCTCAAACTCACACGTCACATACACAATGTCATATTTAGGGAGTGATTCGGTGCGGACACCGATCTGTTCTATCAATTCGCCTACCTGTTTGATAAGAATTTCCCATACTTCCTTCATTTTTTCAGGGGAAACAAGTCTTGTCATAGTTACATCAAAATTTTTTACTGAGCCAGCATAATCTCCCTTTTCCAGTTGATTTACAAATTCTTTCGCCATATTAATAAGTTCGTCCATTGTGTTAGGCTTTTTTTGATGACATGGTGTAATATGGGAAATTAATAAGGAAAGGGAAATAACACAAAGAAAAATTTTCATTTTTTCACCTTTCGATTTTAAGTTATTCAAAATTTATAACATATATATTACTTGAAAAGGTCTTATTTTATTCAAAAAAATATTAAACTTCTCTCCGATGCAGGAAATACTGTGCTGGCGGAATAACGCTCTCAACGTACACAGCAAGGTCCACACAAGAACCAGAGAAGAGACTGGGTGGAGATGATCCGCAAGGTCTACAAGAATCTTTGTCTTTCCTATTTCAAGGTCAGCACTGGTTTGCCAAGCTTTTTCTCGTCTACACTGATGCCGAGCCCTGGTCCGGAGGGAACTTCAAGCTTACCCTCTTTTCTAATCGGGGCATCCTCTGCAAGGCGGACATCATTATAGCTGTTAAAGTCTGTGGATGTGAAATAAAATTCTGGTTGCGTGCTTCCAACAAGATGAGCAATTGCAGCAGTCGTAATATCGCCTCCCCAGCTATCTTCAATAGTCATCGCAATTCCGAGTGACTCGCATAAATCTCTCATTTGTTTGGTTTTGGTCAGGCCTCCAAGCCGAGAAATCTTAAGGTTTACAACATCCATGGCTCGCTGATTATAGGCTTTCATCAGGAAGCTAATTCCTTTGATCACTTCATCTAAGACCATCGGTAAATTGGTGTGTTCACGAACGACAAGACACTCCTCGAGAGTAGAGCATGGTTGTTCAATGTAAAGATCCTCCCCTTCTAAGGCGTTAACCACCCTAAGCGCTTTGTGCATGAGCCAGCCTGTATTGGCATCAGCCACAAGGATGTCTCCCGGTTGAATCACCTTAAGCACAGCATTAATGCGCTTGATATCCTTATCAGGATCACCTCCGACCTTAAGCTGAAATCGTCGATATCCTTCCTCCCTGAAACGCGCCACATCATCGGCCATTTCCCTTGAAGAGCCTTGAGATATCGCCCTGTAAAGGGGAAAACTACTTACAAAACATCCACCCAGCAGAGTACAAATAGGAAGTCCTGCTGCTTGACCGAGAATATCCCAGCAAGCTATATCGAGAGGAGACTTGATGTAATTATGCCCGCTCAGTGCTGAATCCATAAGGTTATTTATAACATTGATCTGAAGAGGGTCCTGGCCAAGCAGGAGAGGGCCTATCTCCCCTACTCCACTGGGCACCCCTTTCGCGTAAGCCTCCATGTAGGAAGAACCCAGAGGACAAACTTCTGCAAATCCGCTTAGACCTTCATCAGTAGATATTTTGATGATTGTACTAATAAAGGAAGTGACTGCATGGCCTCTGGACCAGGCATACTTTTGGTCTATAAGTTTGTAGCTAACCTGGTAAACATCAATTTGGGTGATTTTCATTTAAAGTCTCCTAGGGGATGTTTCCCGAAGTACACGGCTTTTTCAAGATTGATTTCTTTTTTCTTGAGATTGCTTCGTCGTTTCACTCCTCGCAATGGGCATAATACTATTAAATTGTTGTTGCTATAATTTATAATTTATTGTAACCAAACAAGTTGGAACTATATTTTTAACCATTTATTGAATGGAGTCAATAGTGTTAAAAAAAACATTGTCCAGCTTGTTCATCATCAAAGGTA
>DRHQ01000123.1 GCA_011049545.1 Candidatus Aminicenantota bacterium
AATGCATTATAGATCTCATCTGTCATCTTGAGTTTAGTGGAATAGGCATCTGTGTAGCTCTCTACCCACGCTCTGGCGACAAAATCAAGGGAAAAATCAGACATTTCTAAAAACAGAACACCAGGTTCAGGCTGTTCAAGAACATCCTCTATTTTTTTTATGGCTTCAAGGACTACTTTTTGAACTTTTTTTATGTCCGAGCCATATTCTACCCCAAAACTGACGCTCGTTCGGATTGATAAATCTGGCTCGGTGAAATTCTTGATCTTTGTGTTGGCCAGATAGCCATTGGGGATGTATATCACTTCGTTGTCGTAAGTCCTCAATTTTGTGCTTCTCAAGCCAACATCCATAATAACTCCCAACTCCCCTGACTCCAACTGAACCTTATCTCCTACTTTGAAAGTTTTATCCAAGACAAGCTGAAGCCCCCCCAGGATATTACTTAAGGAATCTTTCACAGCTAAACCTATTGCGATGCCTGCAATTCCAGCAGTAGCAAGGAGAGGACTTATGTTTATTTTCCAAGCATTGAAAGCAAAAATCAAAGCTAAAACGATGACGACAGCTTTTAAGATTTTCTGGAGGAAAGGAATCAGTCTTTCATCTGCAGTCGTTTTTGTCTTGAATTTCCATTCTTTCGTCCACTGGATAGCAAAACCAGAAATGATTTTAAGAAGAAGGACAGTTGTGATTAATATTAAAAAGGTATTGATTATGCCGTCGAAAATAGCCTGAATATTTTCTCCGAGCTCAATATCTTGCAGGCCGACCTTGAGTCCTAACAAGAGAGCAATATAGAAAATAATTGAAGAGACGCTTTTTATAACTATATCATCAATTTTCGTTTTTGTTTTTTTAGCCAGGGGTTTCAATACTTGCGTCAGAATGATCTTGGCCAGGAAAGCAATAATGACGGTAATGACCAGGGCAGCCAAGAACTTAAGATAACGACTTTCGGAAATAAATTGAATGGAATCACTTATAATTTTCATTTAAAACTCTCCTTTATTGTTTTTTTTTGCTCATTAGCATTTATACCTAAACTGTTCACTTATTTCAATTTTATTTCAAATTAAAAAAGCAAATCTGCATCGTAATATGATTTATTAAATCCACCTAGGTTTCTGTAGGGGCTTGATCTATCAAGCCCACCTATTTGAATATATCAATAAACTGAACGGTTTTGATCCTTCTCATTTATGGATTCTTTTGTAGGGAATTTGATTCATCAAACCCACCATGATGATTATTTATTGTAAGGGCCTGTTTTATCAAACCCACCTTGGTTGTTTTTTTCTGTAGGGGCTTGATTTATCAAGCCCACCTATTTGAATATATCAATAAACTGAACGGTTTTGATCCTTCTCATTTATGGATTCTTTTGTAGGGGATTTGATTCATCAAACCCACCTTTTTTTTATAAAAATTTATTCAATAAATCCACAAATAATAAAAATTAAAAGCAAATCGTTATTTTCCTCTGATCTTTTTTTCCTATATGCAAAATTACCCGAATAGCATCTAAATTGAATTTCATCTTCTCGGCCCATTCCACAACGATAATTCCTTGACCGAGATAGTCCTCCAAACCAAGATCCAGTATCTCTGCATTTTCCCCGAGCCGGTAAAGGTCTATATGAAAGATTGAATATTTCGCTTCGTAGATGTTAATGAGAGTATAAGTAGGGCTGCAGACTTGATGAACATCCTTCAATCCCAGGCCAGCAGCTATTCCCTTGGCAAAAATCGTTTTTCCAGCTCCCAGTTCCCCTATTAGAAATACAACTTCCTGGCCTTTAAAATCCCTGGCAAGCTTCTTGGCTAAAAGAAATGTTTCTCTTTCAGAGTTAGTTAAATACTCTTTTTCCTTTTTCTGACAGGTGCTTATCTTCATTTTCTCTTTAAGTAAAATGGAGCCTGGCCCCATTTTTATTCACAAATTACTCAGATTCTAAAAGTTTGAGCCCTGATGAAAGATAACGGATGATATCACCAGCTGTCAAGGCTTTCTCCCCAAGCTTTTCAGCTCCAATATCTCCGCTTAAGCCGTGAATATAAACAGCCGCCAGTATTGCCTCAAGAAGATTTTTCTCCTGGATGATCATAGAAGCAATCATTCCACTCAGAACATCACCCGAGCCTGCAGTGGCCATTCCAGGATTTCCAGTGGGATTAATAAAAACTCTCCCATCAGGAGTAGCAATGAGAGTTCTGTAGCCTTTAAGCACAAGATAAACCCCGTATTCTTCGGCAAATTGAGGTGCAAGTTCCAATTTTCTCTCTACTACCTCCCGCGTGGAAAGATTGAGGAGCCGGGCGAATTCACCTGGATGGGGAGTGAGCACTGCGGGCTGGCGCAAAGATTTTATTATTTCCGGCTTTGAAGCCAATATATTCAGCGCATCTGCATCCACGACTGCAGGCACGTTAATCTTCGGCATAAGGGAGAGAACAAGTTCTGAGGTGGATTTGTGAGTGGAAATCCCTGGTCCGATCATGAGAGCATCCTTCCCTTTAAGAAGACTCAGCACCTTTTTTAAGGCTTCATGAGAAATAGTCTTCTCTGGTGTTTCTGGTAAAGGCTCTGTCATCAATTCATCCATGGAGCGAGCCACAAGGGGAAGGCAACTCTCTGGAGTTCCTACGGTCACCAAGCCTGCTCCCATCTTTAAAGCTGCTTTTCCAGTCATAGCAGCTGCTCCTGTTTTCCCTAAGGAGCCGGAAAGAATGAAAAGATGACCGTAAGTTCCTTTATGCGTATCTTTGCTGCGCCTCTTAAAATAAGGCAGAACGGTTTTCTTCTCGACCAGTTCGAGCTTGAGGTTTTCGTCATCGAACAGGGAAGAAGGCACGCTTATATCAGCTACCACCAGCTCACCGACATATTCTTCTGCAGGCGGAAAGATATGGGCCACTTTAGGAGCAGCTAAGGTCACAGTCAAATCTGCTTTCACGCAGGGACCGATGATTTGAAATGTATCCGAGGATAGACCGGAAGGAATATCCACGGCTATTTTAAAAGCTTTTGATTTGTTAATACCCTCTATAACTGCAGCGTAGAGTCCCTGCGCGGGCTTAGCCAGACCGGTTCCAAAGATAGCGTCAACGAGCACAGACGGCTGAGAAATCCTTTCTTTCTGGAGTTTCCAATCTTTAAGTGAACAGACCTCGCTAATCTTTACCCCTATTTTCTCGGCCATTTTTAAATTTACGGCGGCATCTCCCCTCACTTCTTTCTTGGAGGCAAGAAGCAGGACATATGGGTTGGCTCCGTGGTTATAGAGATAACGCGCTACAACAAAACCATCGCCGCCGTTGTTTCCTTTACCGGCCACGATGACGATTTTTTCCTTACTCAACTCTGGAAACTTTTCTCTTAGCTTTTCGAAGATCTGCTTGCCAGCATTTTCCATTAGGGTGGTGCCCAATATTCCGATTTCCTCGATAGCTTTCCGGTCAATTTCTCTCATCTGGGTCGAAGTCAGGACTTTCATAGGCGCTCCTCTGATAGTGCTTTTTAAAGATCCATTCTTATTTACAACGAATTTTACCACATGGAGTTAGACTTTTAAAACTTGAATTTTTTACCTTTTTTTTAAAAACACTTGGGCTTGATGAATCAAGCCCCTACATCCCAAGAAAAAGCAGCCTGGCTTCATTTTTACTTTTTTAATTATTTTATCTAATTAAACAGGTGGGCTTGATGAATCAAGCCCCTACAAAAAAAACATCCCTAATTCCTTAAGCAAAAAAATCACATGTCACTGTATTTATTGATTTAAGCCTGTTTTTATGTTAATAAAGAAACATAAATATAAGAGGAGGTTTCATATGAGTTTTAAAATCGGAATAAATGGATTCGGACGTATTGGAAGAAGTTTTTTCCGCGCCTCTTACCAGGATCCCGACATTGATATCGTGGCTGTAAACGATATCACTGATGCTAAAACTCTGGCTCATCTGCTCAAGTACGATTCTGTATTCGGGATTCTAGAGGCAAATATTAAATCCTCGGAAGACGCAATAATAGTCAATGATAAAAAAACAAAAGTCCTTTGCGAGAAGGACGTAGGAAACCTTCCGTGGAAGGAGCTGGGGGCTTCAATCGTCATTGAATCTACGGGCATATTCAGGAAAAAGCAGGATGCAATCAAGCATATCGAAATAGGAGGGGCTGAAAAAGTTATAATTTCTGCACCTGCCTCAGATCCAGACGTAGCGATTGTCCTCGGAGTCAACGAAGAAATCTATGATCCAGAAAAACACCACGTCATCTCCATGGCCTCTTGCACTACCAATTGCCTGGCCCCTGTAGTAAAAGTTCTCCATCAGGAGTTTGGCATTGAAAAAGCCTTTATGACCACAATTCACGCCTATACAAGCGACCAGAAATTACTTGATGCACCCCATAAAGATCTTCGTCGCGCCCGAGCAGCAGCTGTCTCTCAAATTCCCACGACAACCGGAGCTGCTAAGGCTGTAGGACTTGTTATTCCTGAGCTCGAAGGGAAAATCGACGGCATAGCCATAAGGATTCCCACCTGCAATGTATCTGTCGTGGATTTGGTAGCGCTCTTAAAGAAAAATGTCAGCGCTGATGAAGTTAACGAATCCTTCAAGAAAGCTTCCGAAGGCAAGTTGAATGGAATTCTTGATTACACTGAGGAGCCTCTTGTCTCTGTTGATTTTATGGCCAATCCTCACTCTTGCATCGTGGACGGGCTTTTCACAAGGATTACAGATGAAAACCTGGTGAAAATTCTTGCCTGGTATGACAACGAATGGGGTTTTTCCTGCCGCATGATAGACTTGATCAAGTACATCTCCCGTTAAGAGGGCATGCTTACTCCCAAAGATTTAGATCTCAAGGAAAAAATAGTTTTCCTCCGGGTTGACTTCAACGTTCCTCTGGATGAAGAATGCAAAATAAGAGATGATTCGCGGATAAAGGCTGCTCTTCCCACAATAAATTATCTTATCGAGCAAAAGGCAAAAGTAGTAGTCGCCTCCCATTTGGGACGTCCCAAAGGAGAATATATTCCTGAATTTAGCCTTAAGCCTGTAGCAGAAAGGCTTTCCGAACTCATTCCTCAGAATGTCATTCTTGCCCCTGACGTTATCGGGGAGGAAGTCCTAAAACTAAAGAAAGAACTAAAGGAAGACCAGACTCTTCTTCTTGAAAACCTCCGGTTTCATAAAGGAGAGACAGCTAATGATTCTTCTTTTGCCCAGCTTTTAGCTCAAGAAGTCGACTATTATGTTAACGATGCTTTTGGTGCTTCCCACCGATCCCATGCCTCAGTTGTCGGCATTGCCCAGTATGTTGAAAAATCAGCAGCTGGCTTTCTCCTCAAAAAAGAAGTTGATTATTTGAGTAAAGCCGTTCATTCTCCCCCAAAACCATACGTAGCCATTCTCGGAGGCGCAAAAGTCTCTGATAAGATTCCGGTTATAGAGAAGCTTTTAAATAAAGCTGACAGTATTCTTATCGGCGGCGCTCTGGCTTACACATTTTTCAAAGCCCAGGGATATGAAGTCGGTCGCTCCCTTATCGAGGAAGATAAAATAGAGCTCGCTCATCTCCTTTTAGATCAAGCCCAAGAGGAAAAAGTTAATATTTATCTTCCTTCTGATCATCTTGTCGCCGCTGAAAAGGACTCCGCAGCAGAGGTTAAAACATTGGACTCTCCGCCTCTTCCTTCAGATTTGATGGGTCTTGATATCGGGCCAAAAACTATCGAGAAATATTCAGAAATCATAGCCAAAGCAAAAACAATCTTCTGGAACGGTCCTATGGGAGTGTTCGAAATCGATAAATTCTCCCAGGGAACAATGAGAATAGCTGAGGCTGTAGCCAACTCTGAAGCCCTCTCGATCGTAGGAGGGGGAGATTCAGTAGCAGCTATCTACAAAGCAGGGGTGAGTGAGAAAATATCCCATATTTCAACCGGAGGGGGTGCTTCATTGGAATTTATGGCAACCGGAACTCTCCCCGGTATCGAAGCGTTATCGGAGAAATAAAATGACAATAAGTAACGAAAAACCTTTCCTCGCGGGAAACTGGAAAATGTATAAGACCATTCCTGAAGCTGTGGAAATGGTTAAAGCTCTCAAAGAGGAAAGTCCTCAACTGATGGATGCAGAGCTTGTTGTAATTCCTCCCTATACCATGCTGAATGAAGTGAAAAAAGTAATTGAAGGAAGTAATATCCAGCTTGGCGCCCAAAACATTTTCTGGGAAGAAAAAGGAGCTTTCACAGGCGAAGTCTCCCCGCCGATGCTCAAAGATGCAGGCTGTCAATATGTCACTGTCGGTCACTCAGAAAGGCGGCAATATTTTGGTGAAACAAATGAGACTGTTAATAAAAAAATTAAAGCAGCTTTAGCTCATGAACTTACGCCAATCATGTGCATCGGGGAATCACTGGAAGAAAGAGAAAAGGGAAACACCATGGGTAGAGTCGAAACCCAGATAAATTCAGGGCTGGAAGGGCTGGGGAAAGATGAGATAAGGCGGATCGTTATCGCTTATGAGCCTATCTGGGCCATCGGAACGGGTGTAACGGCAACACCTTCTCAAGCGGAGGAAGTCCATCGCTTCATAAGAAAGAAGCTGACAGAAAAATATGGAAATGAGATTGCTTCCTATGCTATAATTCTCTACGGTGGCTCAGTGAAGCCAGCCAATACATATTCTATACTAAAGGAAAATAACATAAACGGAGCATTAGTCGGAGGAGCCTCGCTGGAAGCTGACTCATTCATTCAAATAACGAAAGAAGCAATAAAAGCTTACAAGGAGAAAAAGTGAGCGGTATAATCACAGTAATTCACATTATCGTCTGTTTCATCCTCATCATTGCTGTTCTTCTTCAATCAGGCAAAGCTGCTGATCTGGCTGGGGCGTTCGGAGGGGGAGGCAGCCAGACTGTTTTCGGGCCCCGTGGTGCGGCCAATATTTTATCCAGGGCAACCACAGTTAGTGCCATACTTTTCATGATAACTTCGCTGGGGCTCTGGATGCTGTCTGTAAAAGGAGTAACATCGGCTGTAAAAGGCGAAGGAGCACCGACAGAGGAAGCAGCTGCGGTAACAGAGACAAAAAAAGAAACCGAAGAAAAGAAACCTCCAGTAACAGAGGAAAAAGAACAAAAAAGCACAGAAACAGAGAAGAGAAAATAAAGGTCAGAAAACTTTCTCCCTTAAATATAGACAATACTGCCTAGATGAGCCTCCCAGGTTTAAATGCCGAAGTGGTGGAATTGGTAGACACGCTAGCTTGAGGGGCTAGTTCCTGATATTCGGGAGTAGGGGTTCGAGTCCCCTCTTCGGCATTACCTCTTCTTTATTATCAGTAATTTAGCTGAGTTTTAACAGGTTTTGCTTCAACCCAGTCAGCCTCCTGCGGGCATACCCTAATCCAGGAACACCCAGGTCAGCGTCTTTCCAGAGATCGGGGAATTCTTCGTAATTCTCATTGGATTTCCCTCCAACATTTTTTTAGGGTTTGTTGATTATTTCCCCTGCGGCAGGTTCATCCGCCGCAGAAGATCCTGGAAGCGCGGGTTGTCACGCAGGCCGTCAAAAATCGGATCCACACTGATATAAGGCATGTTGCCGTCGTGCTCCTCGTATGCTTTCTCCAGCCATTCGAGGGCTTCGTCGTTCTTCCCGGCACGGGTATACAGTGTCCCGATTTGCCAGGACGTAACATAGGTTGTGCGTGAGCGTGCTATCAGCATCTCCGCCACACGGCTCAACGCCCCGGAGTAGCCCGCCTCCGCGTAACCGCGCGCCAAAGCTTTTTCAGCTTCATGATCGCCCTTCGCGGCATATGATGTCTTCCATATTTCCAGCGCCTCCTCATACATGCCTTTCTGGTGGTAGGCGGACCTGAGGGTTGACAGCGCCGTCCAGTCGTTTGGTGCGGTTCTGAGCGTCTCGCGGAGCATGGCGATGGCGTCGTCATACCGGCGCACGAAATTCAAGTCCATAGCATACATAGCACGGAACAAGGCGTTGAACGGGTCCAATTCCAAAGCTCGCTCGATCTGTGCCATAGCTTCCTCCGGACGTCTCATTATGAGCAAGAAATGCGAGTAATAGGCACGTGGATCCGGATAGTTGGGGTTGAGTTGGAAAGCCCGAAGATACGCTGTCTCCGCACCCTCCCAGTCCCAATCCACCCAAGCTCTGATACCCGCCAATATGTGATGAACTTCCGGGAGCGTGTCGTCCAACTCCAGGGCTTTCAGAAGAGCTGCCTTTGCTCTTGGCGCTGCTTCACTGTAGGGCACTAATCCCTGTTGCTGGCGCCCACCCCAGACGTGGGCGATACCCACATAGGCCAGGGCGTAATCCGGATCTTTCTCCAGGGCTAACTCAAAATACTGAAGTGCGATCTCAAGGTCCTGTTGAGTAAGTTTGTACCGGTGAAACCGGCCCTTGATATAAGCCTCGTAAGCCTCGGGATTGACCTGGCGGGTACTGGCAAGGTTCGCCTCTTCCTGCGGAGTCAGCTTGACTTGAATCCTATCGGCAATGGCACGTGCCATTTCGCGGTACATTACCAGCACATCGGTCATGGCACGGTCGTACGTCTGGGTCCAAAGGTTCCGCTCCTCGGGGAGCGCCTCGATCAACTGCACCCGGATGCGCACGCTGTCGCCAACCCGTAGCACCGTTCCCTCCACCACAGCATCCACCTTTAACTCCTTCACAATCTCCGGCAAGGGCTTCTCTACACCCTTGTACTGCATTACCGATCTGCGGGAAATAACCCGCAAAGCTCCAATCTGAGCCAGCTGCCCGATCAGCTCATCTGTAGCAGAATCGGCGAAAAATTCTTGCTCTGGATCGCCCGTGAGGTTCTCAAGCGGCAGGACCGCAATCGCATCGATTGCTTCAGCACGTCCCGTGAAAAGACTTAGCACGATAACAGTCATTATGATCAGAAAACCTGCGATGCCTGCATAAAGAATTGCTCTCTTCCTTTTAAGCAATTTCGCTTTCCACAGTCGTACCCTAATCCCTTCTGGCTCTATACCCTCTGATATGGATCTCAGATCATCTAACAACTCCTCTATGTTCTGGTAGCGCTCATCCGGATCCTTCTCAAGAGTCTTGGCCACAACCTGCTCTATGGACATCGGAATCTCTGAGCGTAAATCCGTAATCGGCTTGGGCTGCTCATTCAAAATTGAATATATAATAGCCTGATCATGCTCCCCTTTGAAAGGCAATTGACCGCTGAACATTTCATAAAGAACCACACCTAATGACCAGATATCCGTACGATGGTCAACTCCTTCACCGCGTGCCTGTTGGGGAGACATGTAGGCAATCGTCCCCATTGTCATCCCTTCCTTTGTTACCAGGGTCGTTCCTGTTACCCTGGCAAGACCAAAATCCATTATCATCGCCTGGTCTTTCTCCGTCACCATGATGTTGGCACTCTTGATGTCCCTGTGCACTACTCCTTTCTTATGAGCTTCCTGCAAACCCTCGGCTGCTTGGATGGCAATCCTCAGGGCTTCATTTAGCTCAAAAGGACCAGATTCAATCTTCTTCTTTAGGCTCTGCCCTTCTATATAAGCCATAGAGATAAAGGTTTTTTCCTCAGTCTCATCAAATTCATAGACAGTACATATATGAGGATGATCCAGGGCAGCAGCAGCCTGTGCCTCGCGCATGAATCGATCTTTTACCTCCGCAATGTGTGTTAACTCTGCAGGAAGAAATTTCAAGGCAACAGTCCGCTTAAGCTTTGTATCCTGAGCTTTGTAGACAACTCCCATGCCTCCTCTACCAAGCTCTTCGATAATCTCGTATCTTCCTGAAAAAGTCGTGCCTTTGATCAAATACTTAACCGGTGTTTGGAGGGTCTTGGTGTGAGCGGCAGCGACCTCTTCTGATAATGGAAACTTGGTCCCACATTTCCCACAGAAAAGGGTATCCTCAGGATTCTCAGACTGACAATTGAGGCATCTAATTCCCACTGTTGTCCGCTTTAATATAGGTTGGAAAAGAATATCAAGAATTCAGGAAGCTGTCAACAATCTCTGTCAGTTTTAGATTCTCTCAACTGTTAGCTTGGGAATTCGGAATTCAATATAATAAGGGGACAGGCTGCTTTTTCTGTATGAACAGCTAACGAGCAGAGCCAGTCCTCTTTCTTAAAGAAAAGTAGCCTGTCCCCTTTTTTATGCAATCTACTATAATGATAGACATTCTAAGTAAACTATGGTAAAAACGAAATTGCTTTTGAATAACCTTTTAAATCAGCTTTGGCATTAAAAAGGAGGAAAACATGAAACGCCTAAGCATAATCAGTTTTTTCCTGATCTTATCCTTTCTCCTGATTCTACCTTCAACCACTTTCGCCCAAGGAAAAAAAGTTCCACTGAGCCTGAAAGCCAGTGTCATGCAAAGACTGGGAATTGACACCGATATCACCATCGAATACAGCAGGCCCGGGGTTAAAGGCAGAAAAATTTGGGGCGAACTTGTACCCTATGGTCTGGCTCCCGGAAATAAATACTCCAAGGAGAAGCCTTATCCATGGAGAGCGGGCGCCAACGAAAGCACAACCATAGAATTCAGCAAGGATGTTCTCATCGAAGGTAATAAACTGCCGGCGGGTAAATACGGCATCCATATGATCCCTTCAGAAAAAGACTGGATCATCATCTTCAGCAAGAACAACTCCTCCTGGGGAAGCTATTCCTATAACCAGGAAGAAGATGCCCTCCGGGTAACCGTAACTCCTGCAGAGGCTCTCCACCAAGAATGGATGATGTTCGGATTTGACAATCTGGCAGGAACGTCTGCAACCGCCTCCCTCCGTTGGGAAAAGTTGAAGGTACCGTTTAAAATCGAACTGCCCAAAGAATAAGCAAGATCTTAGCTCAAGATTCTTTTACGAGCTTTAGTTACTGTATCTTTTTGCTTTTAATAAGATCAAATATCGTTCTCATTAGTTAGGATTAGACATTCAATAATATTCAATCAAGCACCCTAATTCTATCTAGCCTGAAATGGATGGAAAATTGAAAAAGTATATTGCTATCCTCTTTGCCTGTACGTTATTTCTCAACTTGAATGCGAACCCCTCACAGATTGAACTCCTCAATGCTGCGGAGTTGCAGATTGCTCTTCACAAACTCAATGTTCTCGGCAGTATTCTTTACATCGAAGCTCATCCGGATGATGAAAACACATCGGCCTTGGCCTATTTTTCAATAGGCCGAAAATATCGCACAGCGTATCTGTCCCTTACTCGCGGTGACGGGGGCCAAAACCTGATCGGCCCTGAAAAAGGAGCTGAAATCGGGATCATCCGAACCCAAGAGCTCATGTCCGCCCGCCGCAACGACAGCGCCGAACAATTTTTTTCGCGCGCTATCGATTTCGGTTACTCCAAAACACCTGAGGAAACCTTATCTTTTTGGGGAAAAGAAGCCATCCTGGCCGATATAGTCTGGGTCATTCGAATCTTCCGTCCGGATGTGATCATCGCCCGTTCTCTTGGCGCGGGGTACAGGGGCCATGGCCACCACGCAGCCTCCGGCAAGCTGACCAGGGAGGCTTTTCGTGCGGCCGCAGATCCTAATAAATTTCCGGAACAATTGCAGTATGTGCAGGCCTGGCAGGCCCAGAGATTATTCTGGAACAGATGGAGGCGCGGTCAGCAAGAGATGGCCGATACCTTAACGATTAACACAGGCGAGTACAATCCTCTGCTTGGCAAATCATACTCGGAAATCGGTGCGGAAAGCCGATCCATGCACAAAAGCCAGGGATTCGGTGCATCAGGCCGACGGGGAGCCCGCTACGACTACTACCAACTCATAGAGGGCAGGCCGGCAACCACGGATCTCTTCGATGGAATCGATACATCCTGGCAGCAAGTCCCCGGTGGCCAAAAGGTTGGTCTCATGCTGGCTAAGATTATAGACACTTTTGATCCTCAACATCCGTCAAAATCCCTCCCAAGCCTACTGGCTGTCTATACTAAAATGACCGAGCTAAAGGAGACGTATTGGGTCAAAATCAAAAAAGAAGAACTACTGCAGGTTATCCAGTCTTGTGCCGGACTCTGGATTGAGGCGATTTCACCTGACTTTGCTGCCGCTCCCGGCGATGAGATTAAGATACAGACCACAATCGTCAATCGGTCGGAATACCCCTTCAGAATTCAAGAAATAGATTTTTATGAACTTGCTTCTGATTCTGACTTAGACATCCTCCTCAAAAACAATAATCCCCAAACTTTTGAGAAAACCATCCGAATTCCCAAGGATTTTCCGATTTCACAACCTTACTGGTTAAAATCACCCTCAAAAAAAGCAATGTTTTCCATCCGGGAACAAAACCTTATCGGATTGGCTGAAAATCCGCCTTCGATCCGTGTGAATATCAAATTAAACACTGATAGCAGTCTTTTAGAGTACTCTGTTCCCCTGCTTTATCGATGGACGGATAGAGTTGCCGGTGAACAATACAGGCCATTTGAAATCAGGCCTAGGATAACAGTTCAGATAGAAAACAAAGTCAAAATTTTCACCACGGATGGTTCCCAGGAACTTCGGGTAAAATTAAAAAGCCACTCTACGAATATCGCAGGCACAATCCGCCTCGAGGCGCCTGTACAGTGGCGAGTTACCCCGGAAAGCATTCCATTTGTCTTGGCCAACAAATATGAAGAAACGAAAGTCACGTTTAAAGTCACCCCGCCTAATAATTCAGATGAGGCCATCTTGACTGCCATAGCAGAGATCAACGGGAAAAAGCTTGACCGTGATATAGTGGAAATTTCCCATCCCCACATCAAAAGGCAGGTGTATTTCCCCAAAAGCCGCGTAAAGGCCATCAAAATGGATATTAAGCATGCGGGAACTAAACTCGGTTACATCATGGGCTCCGGTGACGAAGTCGCAGATAGTTTGCTTAATCTCGGCTACGAAGTGGCACTGCTTGATGATGATATGCTGGAAAGAGCGGATCTTAACCAATTCGATGCCATCATAGCTGGTATCAGAGCTTACAACACCAGGGAACGTCTTAAAAATACATATCCGCGTCTTCTTCAGTACGTCAAGGACGGCGGGACTTTCATCGTCCAATACAATGTGTCTCGCGGATTACAGACTAATAACATTGGTCCTTATCCTTTTACCATCGGACGGGATCGGGTAACTGAAGAAACCGCTCCGATCGCATTCCTCAACCCACAACATCCTCTCTTAAATATTCCCAACAAAATCACACAAAAAGATTTTGACGGCTGGGTTCAAGAAAGAGGTTTATACTTTGCTACGGTATGGGACGAAAGATATGAACCAATTCTTACATCCTCTGACACCAACGAGTCGGATAAAAAAGGAGGTTTGTTGTATACTAGGTATGGGAAAGGCGTTTTTATCTATACAGGATATTCATGGTTCCGGCAGCTGCCGGCTGGTGTTCCGGGTGCCTACCGCCTTTTCGCCAACATGATTTCTTCTGGTGTAACTCATGGAAAATGAACGAATTGAGAACAAGGAAATAGACGAGGAAAAGCCGCCAATCCTATCTTCATGGAAGCGGCTGTATACGGTGGTCTTACTTAATCTGGCTCTGCTCATAGTGCTTTTCTATCTTTTTACCAAGGCTTTTGATTAGAGGGCGGCAGAGATCCAGGCTATGTTCCCGATATCAATTTTATTTGAATAATCCCCGATCGTCTATTTCAATGAGGCGCTTTTTCAGCTCTGCTGTCTTTTTCAATTTAAAGAAGCAGGACCTTAGTGG
>DRHQ01000124.1 GCA_011049545.1 Candidatus Aminicenantota bacterium
AGAACAATTGTATAATACGGTGGAGAAAGATAATAACTGAAGAACTCTGATCAAGCAACTTTGGGATAAAGTCTATTTTTCAAATCTTCTTGTTTTAATTTTTCTTACTTCAATACCTCTGCTTTGATCAGGTTCGTGGTTCCAGGAACACCAACAGGAACACCAGCCGTGATGACCACTATCTGCCCCCGCTTGACAATCCCTGATTGAAGTGCAATTTTGAATGCTCTATCTATCATCTCATCTGTATCTTTCATGGTTTCGCTTAAGAAAGGTACAACGCCCCATACGAGCTCAAGACGGCGATAGGTCTTCTCCAGCGGCGTCATCGCCAGAATAGGACGTCGAGGTCGACATTTAGCTACAAGGCGCGCAGTGCTGCCCGTCTGGGTAAACGTAATGATAGAAGAGGCATTTATGCTTTCAGCCAAATTGCAGGCAGCGAAACTAACAGCCTCAGGTAGGGATTTTTCACTTTTTGGTCCTAACCGATGTATCCATGTCTCGAACGGAAAGCCCGATTCAGCATCCTCAGCAATCCTGGCCATTGTGGATACCGACTCAACGGGAAACTTCCCTATCGCTGTCTCTTCGGATAACATTACAGCATCAGTACCGTCTAAAATAGCATTCGCTACATCTGTCACCTCGGCCCGAGTTGGTCGGGGACTGTCCACCATAGAGCGCAGCATTTGAGTCGCGGTGATAACTGGTTTACCGGCCTGATTTGACTTTCGAATCAACAACTTCTGAACCAGCGGCACTTTCTCCAGGGGAGTCTCCACACCAAGGTCACCGCGAGCTATCATAATCCCATCTACGACATGGATGATTTCATCTATATTCTCCAAAGCTTCGTGCTTCTCAATCTTGGCGATGATTGGAATAGCACTTCCGCGTTTCTCTATGAAGTTTCTTGCCACTGTCGCATCCACTGCATTCCTAACAAAGGAGAGGGCAACATAATCGACCTCTTTTTCGATGCCGAAAGCCAGATCCTCTTTATCTTTTTTGGTCAAGCTCGGCGCCTTGATTGAGCGAGATGGCAGATTGATCCCCTTGAATGAACTGAGCGAGCCACCGATGATCACTTTGCATCTTACATCTTGGTCTGTCGCCTCGAGCACTTCCAGCTCTAGCGCACCATCACTCAACAACAAGGTGTCTCCTGGTTTCACATCCTTGGGAAGATCAGGATAGCTTATAGAAACTCTTTTTTCATCGCCAAAATTCTGCTGATTTGTCAAGGTGAACAGTGCTCCTGATTCAAGAGTAATTACGCCCGCTTTAATCTTGCCGATTCTGATCTTTGGACCCGCCAAATCCTGGAGAATAGCAACGGGCTTCCCTGATTTTGCGGCAAGGCTCCTGATTCTCTCGATAACTTCAAGATGTTCGGAGTGGGTGCCGTGAGAGAAATTCAGCCGGGCGACATTCATTCCTCCCTGGGTAAGTTTCTTGAGAATCTCTGGGGATCTAGAGGCGGGACCAATGGTGCAGACAATTTTTGTTCTATGCATAGAAAATTCCTTTCAACCTACTAGCACCAATCGCAGGTCCATCACATTGGTATAGGTCGGCCCGGTGATGAGTAAATCGCCAATAGGCTCAAAAAAATGATAGGAATCATTCTCTCGGAGGTGAAATTCTGCGTTCAATCCCTGCGCTATAGCTCGGCGCACCGTCTTTCCATCAGCAAGCGCGCCAGCAGCATCTGTCGGTCCATCTGTTCCATCCGTGCCGCCGCATAAAATAACAACATCTTCCAATCCATCAATTTCAATCGCCGCAGCCAGCGCAAACTCCTGATTGCGCCCACCTAATCCTTTGCCTCGAATGGTGACCGTCGTTTCCCCACCAGAAATGACGCAGGCGGGCCTTGGAACAGGAGAGCCAGTGCTGAGAATTTCCTTAGCCACGGCGGCATGCACTTTGGCCACTTCTCTCGTTTCACCCTCAATGAAGGAAGAAAGGATAAGGCTGTGATACTTCAGTTCTTGAGCTTTCTTCATGGCTGCCTTGACAGCCAGAATATTGCTTCCGATGATTACGTTCTGGGTCTTCTTAAAGACAGGGTCATCGGCCTTGGGCGTTTCTTTTATCTCCCCGCTGGCACCTCTCTCTAAATGCTCTAGAACAGCCGCGGGGATTTTCTGCTTAATGCTGTACTTATCCAAAATATGCTGGCAATCGCTGAATGTGCTGGTGTCAGGAACATTTGGTCCCGAAGCAATGCTGTCCAATTTATCGCCAACAACATCGGAGAGAATCAGGGAAATTAAAGTTGATGGATAGACTAATCGTGCCAGCTGCCCACCTTTTATCCGTGATATATGTTTGCGTACTGCGTTTATCTCCTGTATTGTGGCTCCAGCCTCCAGGAGCAGTTTTGTGACCTGTTGTTTATTTTCTAACGTTAACTCATCGACGGGACAGGGTAGCAGGGCTGAGCCGCCTCCAGAGAGCAAACAAATAACAAGGTCTTTATCCCCGGTTTGCTGAAGGAGTTGAATGATCTGTTTGGTTCCCTTCAGGCCCGCTTCATCCGGGATAGGATGGCCAGCCTCATTGACGCGGATTATTTTTAGCTGGGCAGCATGCCCGTACTTAACGTTGACAGCACCGGCTTTTATTCGATCACCGAGAATATCTTCAAGAGGTTGAGCCATGGCTGCCGATGCCTTCCCTGCTCCGATGATATAGACTCCTTTATAATTCGCAAGGTCATATGTCCGGTTTTCTACTGATAAAATGCCATCTTCAAGTTTGAGATAACGCTTGATGGCATCGACAGGATCAACCGCTTTTACTCCCGCGTTAAAGATAGCTAAGGCATCATCTCTTAATTTTTTCGTGTCCATTATCCAAATTCTCTATCAAAAATTACTGCAAATTCCTAAGTTGGGGATAAGAAGGTGCTTTTTACTTATTTGTTATTAAAAATAATATCTGATACCTATGCTCCCGGCAATTTTAAATTCTGTATCAGGTGCTAAATCAAATATAGGAACCAGTTCAAAAAAAATATCTAATGACGCTTCTTCAAAGATGTAGCTTACACCTACAGGGATGCGAACACCAAATCTAGTTGGATCTCCAAGTTTGAGTCTAGCTCCAAGACCAAAATAAAGAGGAAGCCTTCCCTTTTCGACTTTAATTAGATCAAACCTGTGAACAAGATAATCTGCATGTAAATGTAATGAATTCTGACCGCTGAAAGACCAACCAACGCCGCCGTCAAAGGCGGTTTTACTTCCGGTCCATTTCTTAAAACTAATCGCAGTTGGGTCTCCTATCATAAAACCCAATCCGAAATCTTGGTCCTGAGCTAACACAGCGCACGGAAAAAACATGACGATAAACATAAGAACCAAAAATGGCCTTTTCATTATTACACCTCCATTTACTATGACAGAAATTATTCCTTTTACTGGATTCTCCTAATAGGGAGTAAATACCATAAATATACTATCAGATTTCATGGCGGGCACCAAGGAAATTTTGATTTGGGATTCCTTTCTTAGAATGCCTTTTTTTTCATGCTTTACACGAATACCTAAAAGTGCGGATTTGATAAATCATGCACACCTTATTAATTACCATCATAATATGTCAAATTTTCATCACAATGTTCCTTAACTTTCAAGCACATTTATACTAAGATATGTTCTTAAATTCGGCGAAATAGAAAATGAGTATCAAACAAGTATAAAAAGAAATTCTTAAAAAGGAGCATAAAGAATGAAACTTGAAAAATTATACAAGAAAGCTGTTGAGATAGGGATTGAAAACGATTTAAGAGGAAAAGCGGAGATTAAAACAATCTTGAAGGAAGAAAAAGAAAAATACAAAAAGCTCAAGGATGAAGAGACTGAATACTATGATAAGGATAGATTGTTTAACCCCTTTTCAGATACAAGAGTTTTACACGGAGATTTAAATACAGAAGTCAAGAAAGTAGTTACCGGGATCGATATGGAAGTTGGAGAGATAATCTTTACTTACCTTCTGAACAAGGACCAGAATCAAAAGATCGACTTGATCATCGCTCATCATCCTGAAGGCTATGCCCTCGCCCAATTATATGATGTTATGAAGCTGCAGGCCGATTTATTGGCGAGTTATGGAATAACTATCAGCGTGGCCGAACAATTGTTGGAAAAAAGAATAAGCGAAGTAGAAAGAAGACTCATGCCCGTGAACCATAACAGGTCTGTAGATATCGCCAGGGTTTTTGGAATTCCAATGATTTGTATCCATACTCCTGCCGATAACTGCGTCACGAACTATTTGAAAAAAAGATTCGAAAAGGAAAAACCCTACAAGCTAAAAGATTTGATGAAAATCTTAAATAATATTTCTGAGTACAAAAAATCAGCTAAATTACAAGTGCCACCCAAAATTGTGAGCGGCTCAGAAGACAGCAAATGTGGGAAAATATTCGTAGATATGACAGGAGGCACAGGGGGCTCAAAAGATATCTTTGAGAAATACGCGAACGGCGGTGTCAGCACGCTGGTTGGCATGCACATGAGCGAGGAGCATCTCGAAAATGCAAAGAAAGCGAAGCTGAATGTTGTTATTGCAGGACATATTTCAAGCGATAATCTGGGCTTAAACCTCCTGTTTGACGAATTGGAAAAAGAAGAAAAACTGGAATTTATCGGAATATCAGGATTCGAGCGAATCGAGAAAAAAAATAAATAAATCAAGCCCTTACATTAATCCTGCCTCTTTAAGTCGGGGGATGGTGCTTTCCAGGCAAACATCAAATTTGCCAAGAAAAAGACTACCCCGGCAACAAGATACATTTTTCTGTATCCATAGAGATCAGAGATCCAGCCAAAAAAGATCGAGCCAGATCCCATCCCTATATCAAAAAAGGCCAGGTAAAGACTTATAGCCAGTCCTTTATTCTCTCGACCTAAGATATCAATGATATAAGTGGTTAAAGCAGGAAAAATAAGCCCCTGACCAAAACCTCCGATAACGCCTGCTATGATAAACATCCAGATGGATTTTACCTGAGAAAGCAGAAGAAAATTGAGGCTGATGATACAAACGGCAGGAAAGATGACCTGCTTTCGGCCATACTTATCAGACAAACCACCGATTCCAAGTCGGGTCAGAATAGCCGCCCCTGAGAAGCAGAGAAAAAAAGGCCATACTCTATCAAAAGAGATTGATTTTCCGAATAAAGCGATGAAATAAACAACCGCTCCCCTGGTTGCTCCCTGGGCAATGGTCAATATTGATATAAGGAGAATGGTGGTGATTGAAATATTCAAGAAGGGTTTTGACTTAAGGAAAGGCTGGGAATTGTCAGGTCTGGGGACTTCCCTGGTTAGCAAAACGCATAAAAAAGAAGCGAAAAGAAAGCCTAAACTTGTATTAAAAAGAGCACTGTAGCCAAATCGATTGATGACTTCCTCAGCAACCATGGGGCCTAGAGCAACAGAAATAAGACCAGCAACTCCGATTATACCCATAGAACGAGCTAACCTTTCCACAGGGGCTAAATCTGAGCACATAGTCAAAGTGGCTGTCATACTAATGCCCCAGCCTATGCCTGTCAGGGCTCTTAAAATGATTGGCAAGGTTCCTGCATCCTTGATAAGGTGAAAAAAGGGCAGGATCAAAATCAAAAATGCTATTCCAAAGAGAGAAATATTCTTTCTGCCCTTCACATCGACTAAGCGCCCGAAAATGGGCCGGAAAAAAATGGCCGTAAGACTGTGAATGCCCATAATCAATCCAATCTGGCTCTTGGAAGGATTAAATTGGTTGAGGAAAAGAGGAAACAGAAAAAAAAGGGTTATGCTCATGAATAAAAAGAAAAAGCCAAGCAAAGCAATAATAAAATGTCTGTTCCAGAATGTTTTCATTTTCTCTGGCTTTTCTATTTTCTCCAGAAGAGTATCTTATTCAGATTTAGTAGTGTATTAAAAGAAAAACACCTGGTAAAGAAAAATTAGTGTGAGATAAAGTGCTGGCTGTCTTGGGTATGGGGAAAATAAGCGAAAAGGGGATAATGTAGGAGGGTTATATTAACCCTGCCCAGCCAGCAAAACAAGGTTTGATTTGATTATAGCAGACCTCAAAAAAAAAGCAATTTTTTTGTATAGAAATTGGAATTATTAATAAAAGGTGGGCTTGATGAATCAAGCCCCTACAGAAGAGATACCAAATCCATCAATTACAACAGAAATCAAATCCATAAATAAATATTGGTGTCGGCATAATTTATGAATAAATCAGGTTAATCAGAAATGACTTTATGCGTGACAACCACCCCTCGTTCCTTCAAAGCATGCATGAAAGGTTGGTACAATTCGGACTGAAAGATCTCTTCCGGAAAGAGACTTCCTCTCTGGGCAATTTTCCCCGAAGCAATCATCTGAGCGGCAATAGAAGCAGGGAAACTTGTTGTTTTTCCCATGGAAGTATAATCCTTCTCTGAATCATAATGGTCTATCATTTCAAAGATATGAGTTGTGGGCTTGTTTGATTTCTTCCCTTCGACGACTACCCTCAGCAAAGTCGCATCTCTTTCTTTTCCTAATTTCATCTTTGAAGCTAAAAGGACCTCGAGGAGTTCTCGAGGAATGACCTTCGCGTTATGAAGTTCGATGGGTTGACGCGAAAAAAAGCCGCATTCTTTAAGGATTTTAATACCTTGAGCATGGCCTTTATAACGAATCGTTTTTTCGGCAAGTTCGCCTTTTATTTTCCCTTTCATTGTATGAACAAGAGAATTTAAGCCGTCTGTGTAAAAGCACTCCATCTCTGAAAAAGGATGAGGAAACTGGATGGGCTCAACTCCTGATAATGGTGGGACTTCTTTTATTTTTCCCTTCATAAAAACTAAAGCATTCCTCTCATAAAAATCGAGAAGGCTCTCAACCGCGTACACAATCCTATAATTAAGGGGTGGCTTGGGATGAACAGGATTGCCTCCCACATAAATCATGGCTTTTTCTACCTCATCAAGCAGATGAACTGCCCTTCCCACACAAATATTGGTGATGCCTGGAGAAACTCCTAAACCAGAAATGATAGTTACCTTTTTTTTCTTGGCCTCGCTATCATATTTAAAACGATTTAAGGCCTTCTCCCCTACTAAATCTGCAAAATGGACTCCTTTAAGGACCGCCGTCTCTAGTGCTAAAAGACTATGTTTATGGAGAAGAGCAGCTAAAGCAACATCCTGTCCTTCAAAAATCTCTTGCCTCTGTCTCTCCTTCTCCAAATCTCTTTGCAGAGGAATCAGCCTTTCGCTTTTAATAAATTCCTTGGCCTTTTGTAACCGTTTTGAGCTGATATCGACAAGAGTAACCTTGTTTCGATTATCAGACTCAATAAGGTCCTTAGCCAAAACAATTCCCATCTTTCCCGCGCCCATTACAAGAAACCGACTCATTTCTCTTCTATAACATTCCTATAATCAGATAAATGATGCAAGCAACAAAGGCCACTACCAAAGCATAAGGGATCTGGGTTCTCACGTGGTCCATATGGTCACATGCGCTGCCCAAAGAAGAAAGGACTGTAGTATCTGAGAGAGGAGAGCAGTGATCCCCAAACACTCCTCCTCCAGCTGTGGCAGCAATAGTCCCTAAAACAAGAGGTGTTACCTGCCCCTGGCTGAATTCAAAAGCTAAGGGCACAGCAATCGGAATAATGATGGCATATGTTCCCCAAGAAGTTCCGGTTGCGAAGCTTATAAAAGCACTGAGCATGAAAACCAAAAATGGCAAAAGCCCAGGATTAAACCATCCCTCAGTTAAACTTATGACATACTGGGCAGTTCCCATTTCTCGGCTTACGCTATTTATGGCAAAAGCAAAAGCCAGGATCAAAACAGCAGGTATGACTCCTTTGATTCCTGCCAGCATCGATTTCATCAGGCCGCCCAGGTTGTCCACTCTCTGGAAAAGCATAATGGCTCCCAGTGCTGCTGCAGCTAACATGAAACTATTTAGAACCCGAGCTTGACCTGTAAGGATGAAAGATCCCATGTTGAAAACTATCACAATTAACACTGGAGTAAAAAAATTCAGCCAGATATTAGGTCGGCCTTTTTCAGAAACCGGAAGGTTTATTAGCTCAGAGCTCATCATCGACACAGCACCCGGACGGAGAACTTGACCGGTTTCCATAGCCCTGCGCTCTGCTTTTCGCATGGGTCCAAATTCAGGGAAAAGCTTCAGAGTAATCAATCCGACCATAATAACAGATAAGATAGCGTAAAAATTAAAGGGAATAGATTTAATAAAAAGAGACATGGCCTCCTCTTTACTGGCCACATAGGCTGTGCCCGCCAGAAGCCCGCTTATGTAAACAGCCCATCCTGTGATGGGAACCAATACACTCACAGGAGCTGAAGTGGAATCGCAGATATAAGCCAGTTTTTCTCTCGATATTTTATGGCGGTCTGTCAATTTTCGCATAACAGGCCCGACAAAAAGAGGGCTAAAATAATCGCTGAAGAAAATGAACATCCCCAGCATCCACCCCAGAAATTGCGTTTGCTTTCGAGTTTTTGTTATGGATTTTACCTTCTGGGAAAACATGTTCACTGCCCCGCATCTCTGGTAGAAAGCCACCAGTATTCCGATGCAGATCTCTATCAAACAGACCCACATGAAATCTCTATCCCCCAATGTTTTGACCAAAAGCTCGGGAAATCCACCAGCTCCCTGTCCCATCAGAAGAACTCCTGCTAAACAGGCCATAGCTAGACTAAAAACAGGCTCTCGAGTAAGGAAAGCTAATAAAATAGCCAGAAGAGGAGGGATTAAAGCAAGCCATCCATAATTCATAGCTTCATTCCCATTTTAAGCTTCGAATTATGAATAAAATCATACATTCCTTGAGAATGCAATAGATATTTTTTTCGGTGCGTGGAATTATTGAATCAGCAAGGAATGATTTTTTCTTATTATCTCATTCCCGTCGAAGGATTTTATGGGGAGGGGAAACTATAGCTTTTTCTTCTTTTACGTTTGTTGCCTAACTATCTATTTTTCCTGGATCTCTTGGAGAAAGCTCTGATGAATATAACCTGAAATGATAAGACCCTCTTCATCTGGAGGCAAATTAACAAGATACCATTCTCCTGTTTTTCCCACCGCTTGAAGGGAGATTCCTAATTGAACTTGATGAATTATCTCGCTTATAAAATCGGGCTCTGCTCTAATATTTGTTTTCTCTAGCATCACCTGGATCTTTTTAGGGGATTCAAATAAAACTTCTTCTATCACCTCTAACCTTTTTATTTGCTCAGCTGGTTTCTTTTTTTCTTTTTCTTTAATCTCAGGAACTTCATACATCATTTCAACTGCCGACGTATGGACAAATCCAGTAAAGTTGACAAATCTTTTCTCAGAATAGAAAGAAACATAATGCCAGTCCTCTCGTATTTTTTTTGTTGAGAGGAGGTTAAGGATAGCTCCCCTCTCCGCCGTTTCAATTATAGGGCTTTCTACGTCCGGATCGAGATAAATACCGGCCCTTATAGCGATGACCATCATTTTATCTTCTTGAGGCAGTAATGGAGATAGAAATAATAAAAATATTAAAACAGACATAAATATTGCTTTTTTCATTATTATCCCCTGTGTTGCTCTATTAGTTATCACTATTTATGAAATTAAGTATAGCATAAAAAAAAACAGAGTCAAATTTCGGCCCTCTTCTCACCTTTCCAGGTACAAAAAAATCACCCCGCAAATCATCGCGAGAGGTGATTGTAACTCCCAGTCCTTTCTGCGATTCTAGTAGCGCCTTGTTTAGCTGGCTGGATAAGGCTCCTATCTCCTCCTTCTCCAAACCTAAAAAAATCTTCAACAGCCAGCTTCTCTATATCAAGCATATTTTTCCCGTCGATCGAGAATTTCATTCATCATGAATTTTCATTTTCAACTTTTATATTTCCGTAACGACAAAACTTTTCTGGAGGGATTAAAAACGATGAGAAAATGCAAATTTGAAGATCTTATTGATAATTATTTATTGAACAGATTAGATGAGGACAAAAAGAAAATATTTGAGGAGCATTACTTTAGCTGCCCCTATTGCTTTGAAAAAATGGTGGAAAGAGACGAGCTTATTTCCATCATCAAGTATAAAGGAGATATGATTTTTCAAGATGGATACGTAGTGGAAGAGGCGAAAGGGATGACCTGGGTTGAAAAAATCGTTTCTTTCCTTACTCCTAAACAGTGGGTAGCAGCTGCAGTATCGGCTTGCCTGTTCCTCATCATCGGTTGTCTTTTCCTCTATGTTATTCCTAACCGTGGGCCAACTCTGCCTCTATTTTCCATAACGGATGATAGCACTGAAAGAGGGACACAAATAAAAATAAAAGTTATTCCCTCGAAAATTGAGTGGTCTATATTAGGTGAAGATGTAGAATACAAAATCTATATTTACAACAACGGGGATAAGTTGTGGTCAGCCACAACAAAAGAAAATTTCATAATCCTACCAGATGAAGTTAAAAGACGCATGATATTGGGTGAAATATATTCCTGTGAGGTAAAGGCTTTTTCTCCCTATGGACCGCTTAAAGCTACTGGCAGGACCGAATTCAAGATTCAGAAAACCGAGTAGAACGCTATCTTTCCACTTTTCTATTGGGAACATATTTCTCTCTAATATTCTTCCGTTTTTTTCTTTCGACCTAGATTCTCATTTCGATTCTAAGCCATGATCTGTGCCTATTTATTAATATGTACAATTAAAAAAATAAGTTATGAATGTAATTCTGTAAATTGCTGATATTAATAGATTATCAGAGGAGATTTAATGCCGGAGGAGGGACTCGAACCCTCAAGGAACTATACGTTCCGCTGGATTTTGAATCCAGTGCGTCTACCAATTCCGCCACTCCGGCACGTTCAGTGCCAATAAGGGGGGCTTCGTATTTTTCCCTTGTTCAACTCTTATTCTGGATCTTTTCTTCAAGAATCCTAAGAAACATCCTCTGCTGTTTATTTTTCTCTTATTGTGGAGTAGATGAGTTGTTGAAGGTTTTTTACAAACTCTATCTTTTCAGGCTTTGAAGGCTTGGCATTCTCAAAGGTTAACGGCGGTAAAAACTCAACTGTCAGACGATATTTCTTGTAGCTTTTTATCTTGAGCAGATTCAGAATCCATCTTATTGCTTTGTAGAAAAAGATCCTGTCTGCAAGATAACACCAAAATATCTTCTTATCAATCGCAGGGTTCTCTTTAACAACACTGGGCACTATTTTTACTACCTTTCCTCTCTTGAAAAACAAACTTGCCAGGGAAGGAACGATTGTCTGGTAAACAGGGTTTTCAATGCCTTCGTGTGTTTTGCCTCCGCTTGGCGCAATTGCTATAGGAATATTATTTTCCAGGCTCTCGATGCACTTTTTTAAAGCTTGCTTATTTGTTCTTTGTTTCTCAAGCCTTTCTTCATCTGTGTTAGGTTCTTGTAAATCTACAACTATAGAGTCAAGCCTGTTTACCTGGGCAACAATGTATCTTGCCATGAAATCGATCAGCTTATTATAGAATGAATTTGCCCAGCGTCTTCCCCTTATCTTTTCTCGAAACCCATCAGGAAAAATTGAGTCTTCAATATCTTTTCTCAGGATTGGCAGGTATCTTTTAGCTGCTATCGTGACCTCAGCCAGAAATCTTATTTTGGGTGTATTTGGAGCAGCCACTCCCAAATGAATTGGTTCTCCTCGCCGGGTTGTGTGATTGTAGACATAGATTATCGCGCCAGTTTTTGGAATATTTTCCAACCCAACAGGTCTTTGTTTCGGGCAAACAGGAACTGTTCTTCCCAGAGTTCTTAGAAAGTTGTATGAGAAACTCAGCATCTTTCAAATAAATTAACATAGGGGAAATTTGAAGTCAAAGGCTACTTTTTGTAGGCTTTCATGAGGTCAATAGCTTTGATGGCCAAATTATAGAGATACTTGTGGGATTTGTGACCATTGGTCAGGATTGCAAAACCTGTTTTTTGATCCAGGTTACCTACCATAAAGGCCGTATATCCAGGCACGCTTCCGCTATGAGCAAAGTAGGTATCACCTTTTCGTTGCGAGATCCACCAAGTCAGCCCGTATCCAGTTGACGCGTTCAGCCAGCCAGCACTGATCGGTCCATTGAACTGGTTGTACTGTCGTCTCATAATCTGTTTAAATGTATCCTCGCGTATAAGACGATGCTTCTTGAAAACTCCTCTATTGAGATTGGCGATCAACCAGTGGGCCTGATTTGTTACAGTTCCATATACTATTCCAGCCGGCCAAACATTTGCCTTCAGACGAATAGTCGGCACAAGGCTTCCTGTCTTCTCGTCTATAACATAGGGAATAGCCAGTCTCTCTTCCATATCAGGCCTTGGCGCAAAGGCAGTATCCTTCATTTCTAAGGGATCAAAGATGTTTTCCTGGATATACTTCCGGTAGGGCACTTTTGAATATCTTTCTATTAGGTAAGCAATCAGGGTGTAGGCCATGTTGGAATAAACGACTTTGGTCAAAGGTGGATGCGTGATCTTGAGAGATTTGCTCAAATATTCTTTTATCGAAGGAGGCACCGTCTCACCCCAGACTGCATGAGGACCAAAATCTCCTGGAAGTCCAGAGACATGAGTTAGAAGATGCCGGAACGTAACGGGTTTTCTAGGATTCTCTCCCTTTATTTTAAGGCCATCAAGATAGTAGATAACCCGGTCATCGAGCCTGAACTTCCCCTCCTCCATCTGCTGGAGCAAGGCATACATGGACATAGTCTTAAATGTGGAGCCAATGAGATAGACAGTGTTGGGAACTGCAGGAGTGCGCGCCCACAGATTGGAGTAACCGAAAGCGCCGGTCCAAATGATGCGATCTTCGTGGACAAGAGCAATAGTAGCTGAAGGAATCCTTCCTTCCAGCATCATTCGCTGGATCTCAGGTTCAAGTTTGGCGGTCAGGCGATCGATGTCAATGGACGAATCAGCTCTGCCTACGGCATTAAATAAAACCAGGGCAATGATTAAAACCGTCAAGGATCTAAGAATACCCCACAGTTTCACCCTAATGTCCTCCTTATCCTTGTAGAGTCTCAAATTGTGTTTGTAAACTTTGTATACTACGGGTCGTTCCTAGCTCTCTTTATTAAATTTCATCTCACAGAGCGAGGATTTGACTAGTTTTATCGCTTCTCTCAAAACAAAATCTGCGATGACACTATCTTAGATTTTCACTAAGAATTGTCTCCACAACTTATAAAACAAATAAAATGTTTACTGTCAAGTAAAATGCTCAAAATGCTAAATAAAAATTAAAATGATTAAAAAAAAAGAGAAAAGCTGGCAACGAATTGCCAGCCTCCGCTTGCTTGCAGCCTTAATCTATTTGACCTTTTATCTCATTTCTGATAAAAATCTTGCCTGTGGTTCAGTGAATAAAGAAAAAGAAAATTTACTTCGTCTTGTTGGCGATTTCGCCCGGAAAAAAATAGCAGTCTGGGGAGATTTCATACTGGACGAATACATTTTTGGGAATACGCGACGCATTTCAAGGGAAGCTCCTGTTCTTATCCTCGACTATAAAAAAAAGGAATTCTCCCT
>DRHQ01000125.1 GCA_011049545.1 Candidatus Aminicenantota bacterium
CGTTTTCTTTTTCTCATTTGGTCATCTGCGATGAGATAGTGAATTGGATTAAAGCTTTCACTAAAGACGTCAAAGTGAATGAAGAGACTTTGGCTTTAGATGTTATTGAAGAGGTTGGGCCCGAGGGTAATTATTTAGTTACAGAACATACCCGCAAGCATTACAAAGAACGTTGGTATCCCCATCTCTTTGAGCGAGATACTTATGGTTCCTGGATTGAAAAAGGCGGGAAAACACTCGTTGAACGGGCTGCTGACAAAGTTGACCGAATTCTATCCGAGCATGAACCTGAATCTTTGCCCTCTAAAATAAAAGAGAAGCTTAAGGGAATTGTCCATAGAACCAAAAGAAACTAGAATTCACATCGCTCTCCAAATCAGCATTTCCATGATTCCTTAATAAGATTCGATGCCTTGATTTTGGAATTGCCTTACCTATGTTCTAGATGATGCTGATCATGAAGAATTCTGGAGATGGAGATGATTGAAGGCAGATTTCACGGCCGGGGAGGACAGGGTGACCTGCCCCCATCAGACAGCACAGAAGAATTCATTTTACAACTATGGCAGCAGTAATATACGAAATCATCGAAGATCTGGGAAAAGGAGGCATGGGTAAGTTATACTGAGTAGAAGATAAGAAGATAAATGAATTTCCTGAATAATTGTAATGAATAAAGTCAGAAAGATAATATTAGCGCTATGTATGGTAATGATTACCTGTATGATGATACAGGCTACAGAGAAGCTGGTCGGCGAGGGCCGGATTATCTATCCCAAAAAAACAGAACAACCACCAAAGATAGATGGGAAACTGGATGACCCGGCATGGCAGGAAGCTCCCACAGTAAACGATTCCTTTATTGCCAAATCCCCTGTTTATGGAGAAGTATTAGACCAAAAAACAGAGGTGTGGGTAACCTATGATTACGATAATTTATATTTTGCCTTTTATTGCCATGACACAGAGCCGGGTAAAATTAAAACCTCGGTATCCAGACGGGACAACATATTCAGGGATGATTGGGTGGCAGTTGACATCGATACCATGGGCAACCGTCAGTTTACCTATATAATCATTAGCAACGCAAACGGGATTCAGGCAGATATGCTGAGTACAGTTTCAGGCGGTGACTCCGCAGAACCGGATTGGGTTTGGTATAGTGCCGGTAAAGTTGTGAAAAATGGCTATATTGTAGAGATCCGGATACCTTTGAAGAGTTTTAAGTTCAAGAGCGGCAAAAATGTCACCATGAACCTGATGTTCTGGAGGTTTATCAGCCGGACTGGAACTCAAGCCACCTGGCCGCAGATAAGTGAGCAAAAAGGGTATTATAATTCACTGGTGCCGGTGGTCTTTGAAAGGCTGGATAAGCAATTGCGGCTGGAAGCCCTTCCCTCCGTTACCTATGGCAGCATCTGGGACCGTGAAACTCCTGAAACCTGGTCGAAGGCCGATGATTCCGCTCAATTGGGTATTGGCCTAAAGTATGGTCTAACTTCTTCCATAAATACAGAGCTTACCATCAATCCCGATTTCAGCCAGGTGGAAAGTGATCAGCTCCAGGTGGTTGCCAATCAGCGCTATCCACTTTTTTACAGTGAAAAGAGGCCCTTTTTTATGGCCATGAGAAACCGATTTAACCTGGCAGGTCTGAATGGTGAAGGCAACATGTGGGTAGCGGTGCACACCCGGCAGATCGTTGATCCAGCCTGGGGGAGCAAGATTTCCGGGGAACTTGGAAAAATTTCCTTTGATCTTCTGGCCGCAGGTGATGAATGGCCGGGCCGGGAATGGGGAGATGAGATAAATCCTTACCTGGGAACAAATGCTAACTTTTTTATCGGCCGTTTTAAACAGGGCCTCAAGGGTGAGAATTTTGTGGGATTATTATACAGTGGCCGGGAGTTTGGCGATGGATTCAACCGGGTTATAGCCGGTGACGTCCATTTTTTCCTAAAGGGGAATCATAATATATCGGCTAATGGCCTCTACACCTTTTCCAGGAATGAGGAGAGTCTTGAGAATTCCAAAGGGGGAGCTTTTACCATAACTTATAATTATTCTCAAAAACCGCTCGCTTTACTTTTCATGCTGGAACATTACGATCAGGATTTTAGAATGGACTCTGCTTTTTATCAGAGAACTGGGATTACCAGGTTTATAGGTTATATCGGACCCAGTTTTTACCCAAATAAAAAAAACACCTGGTTCAAAAAATTCAGTCCTTTTATCTACAGTTATGTTAGCCGTGATTGGGCCACTGGAGAGAACGATTACGTGCTTATCCCATCTTTGCGGTTTAGTTTTTCAAGGCAGGGAAGCCTGCGGCTGGATTACAGGATTATAAAAGAACATTGGGCAGGCCAGGATTTTAAGCAGGATGAGCTCAGGTTGCGTGGAGGTACACAGATCACTAAATGGTTAAATGTAAGGGTAAATTTCAGAACAGGGAAAAGGTTATTTTATGACCCAGATGATCCGTTTCTGGGGAATTCATTAAGTTTTACTTTTAGAACAGGGTTTCAGCCAAATCCAAAGTTAAAGCAGGACCTTGAATATACATACCAGCACTTTAAACGGAGTTCCGACAGCAGCCTGGTCTATGATCTGAATATCCTTGTATCCCGTACCACCTTCCAGTTTAATAAGTATCTCTTTGTAAGGGCTTTGGTTCAATATGACAGCTACCAGAATGTGGTGTTAACAGACATGCTGGCCTCCTTTACCCTGATCCCGGGTACGGTTGTTCATCTTGGTTATGGATCACTGTATCAAAAGCAGTACTGGGACGATATCAACCAGCAATGGGATACCGGGGTTGATCTGGGCAAGTATTATCAAAACACACAGAGTTTATTTTTTAAGGTCAGTTATTTATACCGTTTTTAACAGGCATATTTAGGGGAATATATCCTTTTTATTGACCCTGCAACTGGCATAATTTCAGAACTTGAATCAAGATTTTATTCTTATTTAGTGAATAAATGAACTCTGTATGAGTTCTAAGGTTAGGTATGTTAGCGCTGCTACCCCTTATTTCGTTGTTTTCCCCCATTTTTTCCTAATTTTTCTGCTAATTTAACACATGTCATTTCCTCACCGTAAGGTAAAAGCAGGCATGTTCAGGCGTAATCTATAATTATTGACCTGATATTTATCCTTCTATATAGTTAAAGCGAGTTATTGATGAAACATGATTGAAAAGGAGGTACAAGAGTGAGCATAAGAATAGCTAAAACTGTCATTTTAATCCTATTTTTCGTCTCCATATCTTTTGCAGGAAGTTTTACAGCAGAGGAAGATCCCCCGGAAATCGAAATCTATTCACCGGACTTATTCAATGAACTGGAATACCGGATGGTAGGTCCTTCCCGGGGCGGCCGCGTGACAGCAGTGGCCGGACATCGCAGCCAACCTTCCACATTTTACATGGGAGCATGCGGAGGCGGCGTCTGGAAAACGACCGACTACGGGATCACCTGGCACAATGTCTCTGACGGCTATTTCGCAACCGGTTCTATAGGAGCCATCCGGGTGGCTTATTCGGATCCCAATGTTGTGTACGTGGCCACAGGATCAGATGGACTCCGAAGCAATGTGATTATCGGAAAGGGTGTCTATAAATCCACGGATGCGGGAAAGACTTGGGCTCATCTCGGGTTGGAAAAAACAGGAAACTCCGGAGCTGTTCTCATCCATCCGGATGATCCAGACCTCGTGTATGTCGCTGCCATAGGCAATCCTTTTGCCCCTAATCCGGAACGGGGCGTCTACCGGTCAAGAGATGGAGGCCAGACCTGGGAGAATGTTCTCTTTATCTCAGATAAGACTGGCGCTGTTGACCTGGAGTTTGCTCCTGACAATCCAGCTACTGTCTACGCCTCCATGTGGCGCGCGGAGCGGAAACCCTGGACTATAATCAGCGGAGGAAGGGAAGGAGGCGTCTACAAGAGTACAGATGAAGGGGATACCTGGATCCAGCTGACCAGCGGACTTCCAAACAGCCTTATTGGAAAGAGCGACCTCGCTGTTTCGGCCGGTGATCCAAACCGGGTTTATGTGCTTATCGAAGCGCCTGGGGACGAGGGAGGCCTTTACCGCTCTGATGACCGGGGAGAGGAGTGGACCCAGGTCACAGATAACATGCCGATCCGGAACCGCCCCTTCTACTACACAAACCTGGATGCCCATCCCAAGAATCCCGATACTTTATGGGCCAGTGCCAATGCTTTCTTAAAATCAACGGATGCCGGAAAGACCTGGAAGTCGAAGTCTGTTCCTCACGGAGACAACCATGACATGTGGATCAACCCTGACAATCCTGACATTTTCATTCAATCCAATGACGGAGGAGCCAACGTGACTCTTGATGGGGGTAAAACCTGGTCCTCTCAGCACAATCAGCCTACTGCTGAGCTCTACCAGGTGGACATCAGCGATGATTTTCCGTATCGGCTTTACGCAGGACAGCAGGATAATTCGACCATTTCTGTTCCCAGCTTTCCTCCCCGAAGTATACCTGGAGGATACACTGCCCTCTGGGAGTCGCACGGAGGCTGTGAGACTGGGCCGGCTGTTCCTAAACCCGGCGATCCTGATATCGTCTATGCCAACTGTAAAGGACGCTTCGGTGTATACAACCGCCGGACTGGCCAGGAACAACAGTATTATGTAGGCTTCTGGAATATCTACGGCCACAATCCCAGGGATTTGCTTTACCGCTTCCAGAGGGTGGCACCCATCCATGTTTCCCCGCACAATCCGGACAAAGTCTATCATACTTCCCAATTTGTCCACGTGACCGTGAATGGAGGCCGGACCTGGAACACCATCTCACCCGATCTCACTGCCTTCACTCCGGAGACACAGGTAAGGTCGGGCGAGCCCATCACGAATGATATAACAGGAGAGGAACATTTTAGCGTGATCTACGAGATTCAGGAATCTCCTCATGAACCCGGTGTGATCTGGGTGGGTGCGAATGACGGACCGATTCATATCACCAGAGACAACGGAGAGGCATGGAAAGAAGTGACGCCGCCCGGATTGGGTCCGTACGGACGGGTCCAGACGATTGAAGTCTCACCCCATTGCCCGGCAAAAGCCTATGCTTGCATCCTGCGCTACCAGCTTGGCGATTTCGCACCATATGTTTTTAAGACAGAGGATTACGGCAGGACCTGGTCTCTCCTTACAACAGGAACGAACGGCATTCCCGGGGATTACCCGGTTCGTGTCGTCCGGGAAGATCCGGACCGGGAGGGTCTGCTGTATGCGGGAACCGAGTTCGGCATGTTCATATCCTTTGATGACGGGAAGCGCTGGCAGTCTTTCCAACTCAACCTTCCGGCGACTCCGGTGACCGACATCAAGATTGTAGACAAAGACTTGGTCCTTTCAACCATGGGACGCAGTTTTTGGATTCTTTACGACATCACTCCTCTTCATGAGATTTCCCAAAATATTACTTCTGACAAGGCTTATTTGTTCAAGGTGAAAGATCCCTTCCGGCTCTACAGATCCCGTTTTTCCCGGCGCTCCGGCGGCTCCACCGACCCTCAGTATCCGAGACCAGGCGCTAACATTGATTACTTCCTGAGCACCGAACTTGAGAGTCAGATCAAGCTCGAGATTCTTGATGACCAGGGAAACCTGGTCCGTGAGTTCTCAGATGAGGAAAAAAAAATTCCAGTGCCAGAAGAAGAGAGGATGAGCGAAGACGAAGGCCGTGCGCGGATCTCTCCGGCCCCGGTTCTCTCCAGGAGTGCAGGCTTCCACCGTTTTTTATGGGATCTTCGTTATCCCGGTCCCGTGCGTGAAGGCACAGGGCGGCGGGAACGTTCAGGGCCTATGGCTCCACCTGGCATCTACCAGGCCCGGCTTTCTCTTGATGGCAGGAGTCACACTGTCTCCTTCGAAGTCAAGATGGACCCACGCGTTCTCAAAGAGGGCATCACAAAAGAGGATATTTTGGCACAGGTCGAATTGGCTCTCAAGGTCCGCGACACCGTTAACAGTGCCCGGCGTGCAGGGGGCCAGGTGAAAAAAGCGCTCGAAGAAAAAAGTGCAGAGGAAGGAGTTCTCTCGGATATTAAGAAAAATCTCATTTCCGATAAAGGCATTTACACTCAGCCCATGATCATCGATCAACTTGGGTACCTATACTCGAATCTAATCGGAGCTGATCAAATACCTGGTCAGGACGCCTACCATAGGTATGAGGAGTTGAACAAGGCATTAAATGAGCAGATAGAGAGGCTTACCCGAATCCTTCAAAAGTAGACGGTAAGTGGGGTCAGGTCTTGTCTTTTGCCTGTCTGAGTAAAAGCAGAGTAAAAGCAAAAAACAAGACCTGACCCCAATAAATGTTAGGCAAAAGTAGGCAATTTTAGAGGTTCGTTGACCCTACCGTTTTTCGTGTGATATATTCACCTGCGGATATCAGCTGGTGGAAATCGTTTAATATTGAGAGGGATAAATGACAAGACAAAAATTCTTATCAAGCTTTAAGTATGGTTTTGTTCTAGCTGCGGCCGCACTGGTTTGCTGGTCTGCATGTTGCGACTCCCCACGTGATGGGGACACCATAACATTGGTCGCCGTCGGCCAAGCCCTTATCAAGATCGATCCCAGGCAGTCGTGGGACGAGCCATTTGGTTCAATACGTCCGATGATTCAAGCGGCCGACGTCGGATTCACAAATTTTGAGATGGCTGTAAACGGTCAAGATAATGAATGCAACGTTCCTCAGGATTACGTGCTGGTTCTCGGAGAGCCGCGGATCAGCAGAAAGGATCGCCCCGGCAACACGAGCAATCCGCACGCTGTTCAAGCTTCTGTGATGGAATTTTTGTCCTCTATGGGCTTCAACCTGATGTCACTTGCGAATAATCATATATGGGACCTTGGCGAGTGTGGGGTAGAGGCGACTCGAGCAGCAGCGGAACTTTACGGCGTTACCCATGCAGGCGCGGGACGAAGCGTGGAAGAAGCCGTCGCACCGGCATATCTTAAAGTCCGAGGGACCACGATTGCGCTGGTTGCCGCCACAACCAGTCATGACGAGAGAGACCTGCTTACGGGTGAAGTGAACGGAGTTTGGACAGGGCACCAAGACGATTGGGACCGGAATATAGCCGCTGTCGAGGAAGCGTCGCGCCAGGCCGATATCGTCATCTTTTATCAGCACTTTCAGATCGACGTTGATGAGTTTGAAGGTCTAGGAGATGGAGAGTCAACCGGGGACGGCCACATTAAAGTCGATGATGTGAAAAAGTGGCAGGAAGACTTTGCTAAAGCTGTCATCGACGCCGGAGCATCCGTATACATCGGACACGGCCACAGAGGATTCGACGGTATCGAGATATACAAGGGTCGCCCCCTCCTGCGACAGCTCGGAGGATTCGCCTACCAGGGGCTAAATCCCAATATCGGCAACTATGATGCCCATTTTGCCTGGTGGGGATTACTGGCGAACATGACCATCCGCGGCGGGTCTATTCAATCCATTCAGATGATCCCTTTGGATATCGACGAAGGCGGTGAGTATGTCGGCGCCTACAGTACTGAAGAGTTCCTGACCAGGCGTGGGCTGGCAGAGGTTGCTACAGGAACGCTTGCCACAGAAATCCTGGAAAGGTTTCGGACGCTTTCAGAGAAATACGGGACCGAAGTCAAAATCAGTAGGGAACGCGCCTTCATCGACCTCAGCAATAATAATTGATTCCCTAATAAATGACCTAACTCCTTAAGTGGGGTCAGGTCTTGTTTTTTGCATGTCTGAGTAAAAGCAGAGAAAAAGCAAAAGACAAGACCTGACCCATCTCTTTTTATAGTGGTTTTTATGTGTGGTTTTTCTTGAAGGGATTTTTCTTGTAGGAGCTTTTCTTGTAGGGGTTTGATTCATCAAGCCCACATGTTAAATTATAAAAATTATTTATTTAATGCAGAGATGCAGAGATGCAAAAAACAAGACCTGACCCTAATAAACTGTGGCATATAAGGCTGTTCTGTTCTTGACAGTGAAGAAAAATCCATGATATGAGTTGTTGGGGATTAAGGCTCGAAAAAATCTTTCCCCCCAAAAAGGAGATTTCATATGAAAAAATTCTTACAAGAATCAAAGTTACTCTGGATTTTCCTTTTAATAGCCTTCGTCGCATCTCTTGTGTCCGCAGATGAAAAAACAGACAAGGTGGATAAGCTCTTCTCTAAATGGGATTCCACTGTCTCCCCGGGAGCAGCTCTGGCTATAATCAAAGACGGGGAAATAATCTACAAGCGCGGTTACGGAATGGCAAACCTGGAACACAATATCCCTCTTACTTCAACTTCTGTTTTCCGGATTGGATCAACCTCCAAGCAGTTCACTGCATCATGCATCGCTATTCTTGCCCTGCAGGGAAAAATCTCACTTGATGATAACATACGTAAATACATGCCTGAACTACCCAAGTACGAAAAGCCCATAACTATAAGGCATCTGGTCCACCATACGAGCGGCATCCGCGATTACCTGACTCTTTCCGATATCGCAGCCTTGCCCGACGATCATTTCTATACTCCAGAAGAAACCGTAGAACTCCTGAGCCGGCAAAAAGGGTCTAATTTTCCTCCGGGTGAGGAGCATCTATATTCTAACTCCGGCTATTTTTTGATGGGTGTTATAGTCAAGAGAGCAAGCGGGAAATCTCTCAACGATTTTGCCCAGAAACATATCTTTAAGCCTTTAGGCATGAAAAATACTCATTTTCACGATGACCACACCATGGTTGTCAAAAATCGTGCTGACGGCTATTCACCCACAAAAAAAGGATTCCGGATAGACATGACTACCCTTGACCATGTGGGCGATGGTGGTGTTTTTACCACGGTTGAGGATTTATTCCTCTGGGATCAGGCCTTTTACAGCTACAAACTGGGGAAAGAACTCATGGAGCTCATCCAAACTCCCGGTGTGCTGAACAACGGTGAAAAGCTCGATTATGCTTTCGGGCTTGGCATAAATGAATATAAGGGATTAAAAAGAGTAAGCCACGGCGGTGGGTTTGCGGGCTTCAGGGCCCAGATGGCTCGTTTCCCCGGGCAAAAGTTTACTGTTGTCTGCCTGGCTAACCTCGGCACCATAAATCCCTCAAGGCTCTGCCTGAAAGTTGCAGATATATACCTGGCAGATAAGCTCAAGGAGCCCGAAAAGGCACCCAAAGAGAAAAAGAAGATAAAGGCAGTCACCCTATCCAAGCAGGAATTGGAGGGTAAGGTTGGCAACTACGAGGATGAGAGGACTGGCGAGTGGATTATTATCTCGATGAAAGAGGGCAAGCTGGTATTTGGAGCTGCGGGGAGGAAGTATGCCCTTACACCCGTGAGTAAGACACGCTTTCAAGCACTGGATGCTCCCTTTGATAACTCTATCGAGTTTATCCCTGATGAGAAAGGCATAATAAGAAAAGCCAAGACGACCATAGAAGGAGGAGAAGATAGCAACCTGGTGAAATCTTCCCTTCTGAGCCCGCTGACTCCTGCGCAGCTGAAGGAGTATGCAGGCGATTATTTTAATGATGAGCTTCCGGTTACCTATAAGCTTGCGGTAGAGAAAGGCTCTCTATTTTTTAAGCACAAGAACGCTCCTAAAGGTGCTTTAAAAGCCATGGACCGCGATAAATTTACGATGCGATGGTTTAACCTCGAGTTCGTCAGGGACAAAAGAAAGAGAATCAAGGGATTCGTCCTGGGTGCCGGCCGCGCTGCCAATATAGAATTTGTTAAGAAATAGAAAAAAACCTCTTGCAAGGAGAAAGCAAACGTTAAAAAAATCAGTCCTCCTGCTTTTAATCTGCAATTGGGTTCTCTTAGGCACGGCAGCGGTTATGGCCTTTTATGCCTACTCCCGTCTTCCTCAAAAAATCCCTATCTGGCTTAATTTTTTTGGCCAGCAAACCATTATGATCGACAAATCCCCACTGTTTTTTCTCTATCTCTTAGCCCAGGCTCTTTTTATTATACTCTTTCTGGTTATGACCAAAAAAATATCTTCCAGAAAAATAGTTCCTTGGAAAGCCCCCATTTTTAAAGAGTATGCTTATTTGATCCTGATTTTTTTTAATCTGATTTTCATTCACATTCAAAAAAGTCTTATTCTTGTGGCGCACCAGGTGGCGCAAGGAGTCGATAGATACTATTTTTATCTATTGTTTGGCATTATCTTGGTTCTTATTCCCTACTATCGCATCCGGATTAGGCTATTTATTAGAAAACCAGAAGAAACAAAATAATCCTCAGATCTGTAGCCCATATTTTTCCTTAGCCACATTCTTATTGACAAGCATTTAATTTTATTATAGTAATATTCACACTACAATATTTAGTAAGTAGTTAGATCAGGGAAGGGATAGATTGTCAGCAAAAGACAAGATAAAATCATTCTCTCCAAAAACTGCAATATTAAATATTATAATACCCGGGCGCAAGGGAGCTAGAGATGGGTGACCAGATCAGGGTTGTGATCGCTGACGATCACAAGCTATTACGAGAAATGCTCTGCCAAACCCTGCGCCAGGAAAAGGGCATCAAAGTCGTGGGTGAGGCGGGCAATGGTCTCCAGGCAATTGATGTCATAAGCGATCTTAAGCCTGACATCGTCCTCCTTGATATAATCATGCCCGAGATGAATGGCCTAAAAGTCCTCCCGGCAATAAGAGAAATAAGCCCAGAAACCAAGGCACTCATGCTCACGGTCTCTAAGGATGAAACCATGATTTTAAAGGCCTTGAAAGCGGGGGCCAAGGGATACCTCTCGAAAGATGTTGGCATCTCCGATCTCATCAAGGCGATCCAGGCAGTCCACCAAGGGGAGTTATGGGTTGAGCGGAAGCTTATGGCCAGATTCTTTGAAGGAGGGATCATCGCCGATCCCAAAGGGGAAGACCAATCCGGCAAGACAAAGGAGGGTCTTACTCCGAGAGAACAAGAGGTTCTTTGTCTCCTCACCAAAGGCAGTACGAATAAAGAGCTCGCCAAGGACCTCTTCATCAGCGAGAAGACGGTCAAAAGCCATCTAAACAGCATCTTCAGGAAGCTCAAAGTCAGCCGGCGCCTCCAGGCCATCCTCTATGCGATAAGACAAGGGATGAGCTAGGTCTTTTTTTTGTCAAAAATACAACTAAAGTCCGATTGACAATAAGCCTTCAACTCAGTTTTACTAAGGAAGGGCAAGGGGAAAGACAACGATGAGTTATCTACCCAAATTTAGATTGAAAATCTCCAAATCAGCTCACCTGTCTGAGGGAGAACCCGGGATTACGTCTATCATCATCATGCGGCCCTATGCCCATCTTGAAAGGGAGCTGCGCAACACTTTTAAGGCGGAAGATGATGTCAAGGTCATCTTGGACAAGCGCTATGAGGAGCGGCGGAAGAAAAAGCAAGCTATTGCGACAGAACACCGCAAGACCAGTCGGCGCAGGCCAAAAGAAGAGTTCGTCGAAGTAGTAATTTCAACCTAAGCCTAATGGCCTAGGTCGATAGACTGAGATGACGCTCCCTAACGTAAGTCGTTATATCTAAAGTAAAATACACCCAAAGCCCGATTGTTATATGAGTTGGTATTTTTTAGAATATGACTATGTTGTGGGCTGTTAGGGGGCTAAGTGAGTTACTCTCACTCTGACAAAGAAAATCTGTTCCATTCCCAAGAGGAGTCTGTGTCCGCAGCTTCGTTCTCATGTTTCCTATCGTTATATGGCTCTGAAGAATGGCAACTGAAAGGAGGTGGCGCCAAGGGAAAAGGTAATAAATCAAGATTAAAAGGGCAAAATTAAAAATTTAAAAAGGAGAGATTAAAATGAAAAAAGACTTTATTAAAACATTTTTTGTTGGAATTTCGGTAGCATTGTTGTTGATTTTTGTACCAACAGCTTCAGCTACAGTATTGAACGTATCTTCTGGAGATTCTATCCAGGCTATGATTGATAGTGCTAATTCAGGCGATACCATCCTTGTAGCAGCGGGAACGTATCGGGAGTACCTGCACATAACCATCGACAATCTAACCATCATAGGTGCAGGTATTGATAAGAGCATCATTGACCTTGATGGTCTGACGCCTTACTGGCATTATCCAGGCAACTCCTCCTTTGCTAGCAGAGCTGGTGTTCTGATCAGCGGCTACGGCAGCCCTGGCGAGATAGTTGAGGGTGTCACTTTCAAAGGCTTCACAGTGAAGAATGCGGGTCTCAATCCACCTATTATGGCAACAGGTACACACACTGGTTCGGATGATGATGCGGTTCTTACTGATTCTACTAAAACTTGGACACCCGGTGCTTTAGTAGGAAAGTGGGTACATAACTATGGTGATAAGAGGCTATCAACCTGGAAGCCAGCTCGCAGTTACGGGCAGATTACGGCCAATACAGCTACGACAGTGACTGCATCCCTTTCAGGCGGTTGGGAAGACGACTGGGATAGCGGTGATGAATACCTAATCACGCCTTATGAGGAGTTTCACAATACATATTGGATCGATAATCCTAACTATGATGCTCTTAGAGGTATCAGTGTTAGCAATGGCAAAAACATTCTCATCCAGTACTGCAAAGTTGTGAACAGCGGGTATGGTGGTATCTCCGTCGGAAAGGCTCGCTTAACTTCTCTAAAACAAAGTGAAGGTGTAACGATTGACAACTGTATTGCCAATGACAACCCAGTAGTTGGAATAAGTGTAGGAGACCATAAAGGACTGGTTACTATTACAAACAACGTCGCTAATAATAACGGGCAGCCACACTATTCTGATCTAACTCGCGAATACATGGGAGTTGGTATCTTGTTAGCAGGAAGCAGTTACGACTTAACTACATCAGCTATCATATCTGACAACGAATGCACCGACAATGGCTTCATAGGCATTGAGCTGAAGGGCAGCGACAAAAAGGGATTAGGTTATATCGATGGTGTGACTATTGAGAACAATAAGGTCACTGGGCATAATCTTGACCAGGATGGCGCAGGCATTTTCCTTTATTCTTCTCACTATTACGGTCATCCTGACAAGTGCAAGAATGTCACCGTCAAGAACAGCAACGTTTCAAAAAACATCCGAGGAATTGTTGCATACAACGTACAGGAAATCATTATCGAAGGAAACAAGATCACCACAGACTCCGGCGATTTCCCCAAAGGTCAGGGAGCTATCAAGTTGGACGGCGCCCATGAGGTTGAGGTCCTGAACAACAATATCCATGCCGAAGACGGAACCGGGATGAGGATTAAGAACGCGTGGGACGGTGCACAGTCGAATGACAACACAATTACTGGGAATACCATAAAAGGTGCGTTGTTTGCGGGCATACTCATCGATAGTGGTGCATATGACAATACATTCACATATAACACCATCAAAGACACCAAAGTGGCAACATTTTGGGCAGGCCGACCGTGGGAGGAGACCCAGGCTGACGGCGTGTTTCTTGATAGCGATGCAGGCACTGGTAACGAATTCCATAAGAACAACATTAATAACAACGATGATGATGGAATGGAGAGTCAGACATCAGTCACGGTAGATGCCACATGCAACTGGTGGGGGAGCGTGAGCGGACCCTCTGGCATCGGCGGCGATGGCGTACGAGGCAACGTTAATTTTACACCGTGGTTGCTAAGCTCAGCTCCTGATGGTTCATGCTACCCGTTCACGGAAATTTTGGACATTATTGAGAATTGTGCGAACGCAAAGAATCATGGCCAGTTCGTAAGCTGTGTTACGAGGAAAATTAACAAGCTGTTAAGGGAGGAGGAGATAACCAAAGAGGATGCAGACGCGATTATAAGCTGGGCTAAGGATGAATACATTCATTAATGGGCGCTAGCGATTAGCTGCCATAAGGTTTCTAAAGTTGGCGGGGCTATTAGCCCCGCCACTTTCTTTTTACTTGCTTATTCACAGTCTCCATTTGGCATACTGGATGGGTTAGGCCCAGGGAGAAGGAAGCTATCCTCAAACAGCAAGAAAGAATCTCTCTCCAACAATTGCAATAGCAATTTATATAGATGAGGCGTACCCAATGCCTCGAAATTGGGAAAAGGAGGTGATGCCAAGGGCGAAGACAAGAAATAAAAACAAATTTAAGAATCAAAAAGGAGGGATTATATGAAGAAATCGAAAAAATTCAATAAAGGAGGTATACAATGAAAGCAAATCAAAGAAAAATGCGCAACAGGGCTGCCCTACACGGGATTTTCGCCCTGGTCGCCCTACTTCTGGTGACCGGCTCCGCTTGGGCAAATTCGGAACCGGTGCCATTCGTGTGCACCGGCGAGGCCTATACAGTCCGGGGTAATCCGATACAGGGTCAACTCTTTAGGATCAATCAGACGTCCACACCTTTTGTGTTTGTTCAGATCGGATCAGGAGCGACGTTACCAGGTCCCGGACGTATCCAGGTAAACAACTTGGGCTACCGATCCACTGACAATCTGCTCTATGCTATTGCTATGCCGCTTACCGGTAATATCAACTATGGCATCATCCAGATCGATAGCACAGGTGCCGTGTTTCCTTTTGGACCTCTTACAGGAACACCACTTCCAAACGCGCGATTTCTCGCAGGAGATGTCACCCCAGACGGAAATACCTTTTATATCAATACCTACCCCTCTTCAACCCTGTACATCGTTGACCTCGTAACCAAAAATGTGACGACTCAATCGTTGTCAGGAGGACCTGTGTATGTTGCAGATTGGGCAGTTAACCCTGTAAACGGACTGCTCTACGGTGCGGAAGGGGTGAGTGACGTTATCCAGTACGCACCCATCTATGAGTTGGATCCCACCACAGGTGTCATTACTAATATCGGCGAGGCGACAAATCTCCCGGTCAATGGTGACGGTCCTGAAGAATTTTACGGGGGGTGTTGGTTCAACTCTGCAGGCTCTTTCTTTGTTTATCGAAATAGCGATTGGATTTATGAGATCGATCTCAATCTTTCAGTGCCGGCAGTGCCGGAAGTAGTGATTGATTTTGCTGGCAGCGCTGTATCATCCCAATTAAATGACGCTGCTGCCTGCGCCATAGTTAATCCTGACGACATACAAAGGGCGAGCATCGAGATCAACGACGTGCGGATCGATTGGTACGAGGGCGGCACCGTATGCGGCACCTTCACCGTCACGAACGAGGCCGGCGGTGAATTCACCGCTGTCACGCTCGGCGAGGTGCGGGTGGAGTTCGTCGCCAGGGGGGCTCGTGGAGTAAAGGCAACCTCTGGAGCCACCTGCGGCATCATCCCGGTGGCGAGCGGCTACAGGCTGGATCCCCATGAAGAGGCGCTGTTCGAATTCTGCTGCTCGAGCTTAGATCCCGTGCTGTTGTCGAATGCCAGGGAACTGAAGGCGATCGTGTACGTGGAAAACGCCTGGAACCAGCTTGGCGAAATCCGCATCAAGACGTGGCGCGACAGCAGCCTGGACTTCGAACTCAATGGTGGCGACCCCGACAACTAACTGTTGCGCACCGGGATCATTCGGTCCCATAGTGAGCAAGTGAGTAACTAGCGAGGCCCCGTCTAGGGCCTCGCATATTTTTATGGGTCGGCAATCCATTGGATGGTCTAAATAAGATTGGATCACACACAGTTTCTTACTGCTAATCTTCAGGATTTGGCAATGGCGATTATTTGGACATGTGTATTTCACAACTCAGATCAGCTATTGAGCTTGGCTTAAAGTTCACTTGTGGCGCACTTGGAGATATACAATATATTGGGGTATCTTTATATGGTATGAAACATTGGATTTCTCCAACGTATCAGCAGTTTTGAAGCCTCTTGAAAACTACAGATACTAGAAAATATCACAACTTAGGAGGGAATAGGACAGAGCCGGAAAGAAGACTCTCCCTTCGAAGTGATCGATCATTCCTTGAAGGAAGAGTTCCCGATGAGAATGTGGGAGGAGAAAGCACGGAGCGCCATAAGGCGATCCGAGATTGTGATCGTTATGGTTGGGCCTAAGACTTACAAAGCATCGGGGGTGCTGAAAGAGGTTAGAATGGCTCGTGAAGAGGGTATCCGTATTGTACAAATTATTGGCTATAGGGAAGGGGATTATGAGCCTGTTCCGAATGCTGGTAAGCTATATAGGTGGAATTGGGAGAATCTGAAAGAACTACTATGCTAGAGTCATGACCAAGATCAATTTTGAATCACCGCCACTTTAAAGGATGGAACACCAATACAGGGAACAGATTTAGTAAACATTGTCAATTAGTTAAAAGAGAAAAAGAAAAGCTGTTTTGAGCAATTTTACAAAGAAGAAGTCTATTTTTTGTATATTTCAGGCATATCGAGAGGCGAACGGAAGCCTGAAACCCTAAAGCCAGTCTTCCCGAATCTGAAAAAGACAGCTGAGGGAATTTAGCTCTGCATTAGGGAGAGGAGTGAGAGAAAGGGAAGCTCTCAGCAAAAGAGGGATTTGCTTAGAGTGGAAATGAGGGCTTTAACAGAAGCTCAGGAAATAATATCTTGACACCTGATAATTTATTTAATAAATTGTAATCGTCTTAAAGCAAAACAGCAAAACAGCAAAAAGGAAAAATTAGATTGCCCCTGTTCAACAAGAAGCTTCTGATTATTTAGTTGCTTTGAGCAGCTTAAAAAAGGGGGGGGGGTCCATTTTTTTCCCCAGTTTTCTTCTTCTCCTCTCCCCCCCTCCTTCTTGTTTGACATGAAATTTCTTCTATGCTATATATTTGTTCTCAGGGGGGGAAGTCCATTTTAGTGCCTCGTTAGTTTCTTTTTTTCTCCTATTCCTCCTCCCCCCCCTTTTTCCTCCCTCCAGTTTGACTTCAAATTTCTTCTATGCTATATATTTCCCCTGAGGGTAGGGAATTGGAAAGCGGTGAGATATCTTATTTGTAGATTGATCGCGAAATAGCACGATGAAACTTTTCTGTGTAGAAGGTCCGGACAAAGACACTCTCTGGGACCTAAGCGGTGCCCGGACAGTTCTTGGCCGCGATTCTGTCTGTGATATTATAATCGACGATTCCAAGTTATCCCGGATACATGCTGAGATAATTGTCGAGGGGGGCATCTCCATATTCCATGACAAGAAGAGCATGAACGGCTCTTTCATAAACGAAAATAAAGTAACGCGTCAGATACTGGCGTCCGGTGATGAGATAAGAATAGGGGATACCAAGATCCAGGTTCGTGATGATCATGCGGCGGCAGATGTCAAATTCCAGGATGGAGACCCGCTGGTCACCTCAACAATTCCGCTTGGTAAGTTATCGGACCAAATTGAAGAGGCAGTCGCTTCTTCTAAAACCATTGTTGAAAAATCCTCCAAGTCTGCGAGGGAAGAACATGTTACTACAGATAGGCTGCTCAAGAACCTTGAAACAATCTATGAAGTGGGTAATTCGATAAACTCCATACAGACACTTGATGAACTCCTCAATCAAATAGCTGAGAAATTGCTGAGTGTTTTTGCTGATGTACAAAGGGTTTGTATCCTGCTCAAAGGTAAAGGTAAAGAGTTTGAACCTAAATACATTAAAAGCAGGCCTGATATTCCTGCCGGATCTTTTCAGATAAGCCGGAGCATTCTCAATAAGTCGGTCAAAGAAGAGGTCTGTATTCTGGCTAACGACGCTGCCCAGGATGATAGGTTCTCAGGAGCAGAGAGTATCATGACCATGAATCTTCGCTCTGTCATGTGCGCTCCTCTTGTCTACCAGGGGGAAGTGTTAGGTGTGATATATCTGGATAACCGCGAAAAACCAAATTGTTTTGATGAAAACGACGTGGCTCTTCTTTCGGCAATGGCCAACCAATCTGCAGTGGCCATAGATAACTCACACCTTTACGATGACCTTCAGAAAGCATACCATGAAGCAATACTTGCGCTTCTGAACACGGTGGAAGCAAAAGATCCCTATACACGCGGGCATTCGCAGAGAACAAGCCGCTATGCGTTCGGCGTTGCCCAGGAGATGGGATTGGATGAGGAGGAATGCAAAAGGATTAAGACTGCTGCAGAACTCCATGATATTGGTAAAATTGGTGTCAGAGAGCGGATTATCGATAAAGAGAGCGCTCTCTCTACTGTGGAATTTCACTCCATACAGGCCCATGTTCTTACCGGGGAGAATATCCTGAAGCCTATCGAGTACCTCAGTTTTGTCCTGCCTATGGTTCGCGGTCATCACGAGCATTATGGTGGCACGGGATACCCAGACGGTCTGAAAGGGGAGAAGATCCCACTCGGTGCCCGGATTCTCGGAGTTGCGGATGCCTTTGATGCCATGACCACCCAGCGCCCTTATAATAAGCCGGTGGCCTTCAAGGACGCCATGAAAAAGCTAAAGGCCCAGAAAGGGAAACAATTCGATGCTGATGTTGTGGAAGCCTTAGATCATTTTCTCAAACAGAGCTATAGTGTAACTCCTGAAGAAATTCAACTGCCCAAGACGCATACTGGTCTTGATCCATCCACAGAAAAAAAGAGTAAAAAGAAAGGCACGCAGAAGAAATAAACAGGTGGGCTTGATAAATCAAGCCCCTACATTAAGGGGGGAAAAAAGATTTGGTTCCTCTTGAATTTGTGGTTGATGCTTTTGCGGGTTAAAAGCTGATTTTTATCCCTGCTCTGAGGGAAAAGCCATTTATATTGATCTCTCCTGCCCGAACATTTTTTATAAAGTCATCCGCTTCAGGCGCTTCTTCATGCAGCGACAAAAATCCATACTGATTATCTAAGTCGGAATCATAAAGTTCATAATACCAGATTTGCCCACTCCAGGCGTTTGATTCGCTCCCGCTGTCAGTACTGTAGCCTAAATCTGAGCGTCCCCACTGCTCAGCCCAGTCATAGTTATCATCCCCGTTTCCAATCCAGTTTTTAAAATTAACACGCCTGTAAGAGCCCTCGACAACTAATGAGATAAATGAGAAAGGCTTTATTTCAAAACCAAGACCTGCTTGTAATCCTGCTTCATTGCATTTGACACTATAACTATAAGTTCCATCTTCTGCGTAGTCATCAATATAGGTGTACCAAAAAGTATCGTCCATACCATAATAATCTGCTTGATACTCATACTCAGATATGTAAGTCTCGTTATATTTGAGTGTACCGAGATTGTAACTAACTCCTGCATTGACAAATATCTCTGCTATATTGCCAATAGGAATGAAATAGTAGAAATTAAAAGTAAGGGGAATGATCGTTAATTCCTGTTGGGGTGCAAACTGGTAATCGTCTGTTAATGTGTAATTATAATAATACGCGCCTCCACTAACTGTCCCGCTATCCGGACTATTTAGTGTTATATTTCCTCTCGGAATCTTGGAGTTCAGGTACTCAACACCCAGGCCAAAACTAAAAGAGGAAGATATATTAATTAATAATTCTCCTTTCCAATTTGTTATTCTTTTAAGTTCGTTCCAGTCACCGGTGTAGCTAGTGAGGTAAAAATCATTAAAATCAGCGACCAATTGCTTGTAGTCTCTGATCACACTGTTGAGGTCCCCGCCGTCGATAGCGGTCAATCCTCCGCTAAGATAAAGGCTTACCCGCTTTTTCGCCCGGCGCGTTCCCAGAAAATCTGTAATGATAGGCTTTTGACCGGCACTCTTTGTCTTTGATTGTTGAGGAATAAAAGCTTCTCTGGGAGGATTTTGTGCTTTTGGCTCTGGGGACTCGGGCTCGATTATCTCATTTGTGAGTTCTTTTTCTTCTGAGGATACTTCCAGTGGCGGTTCAATTTTAGTGATCTTATATCTTGCTATATTCATAATACCCAGGACTGGGGTTCTTATGGTTACAGAAGTTTCATCGAAGGAGATTATTTCGCCAGTTATCGTATAACCATTTTTCAGATGAATCTTGGTAGCAAAAGAGAAGCTGACTATGAAGATAAGGACGAGCGGATACAAGAGGAATCTTAACAGCGCTTTTTTCATTAACAACCTCATTCTATGTATCTCTTGTTTGTTGACAATAAAGTAGTTTAGATTAAAGAACAAGTAAATAGCCTTAAGAGGTGATTCCAATGGTGATTTTCAATCACCTTTTGAGGTCAAGTGAAATATCTCTGTGGAAAAGGTTAGGAAAGATTATATGAGGAGAGCGAATTTATTCTTGCTGAAGGCTGGTAGCTTGTACTCTTGGGATTGTATCTAAAAGTTTTAAAGGCCTGATCCCAACTTGCGTTGACTTGGTAAATTTCCGATGATAATATGAACTATTAATAATGAGAAAAAACGTCATTCGTTTTTCATCCTTATTCCTGCTTTCTTTTGTCCTACTCTATTTTTTCTTCCGAAAAGTTGAATGGAATGAAGTTTTAGGCTCCTTAACAACTGTCGATCTTAAAGTTTTTATTATCCTTATACTCATCACTCCAATCCATTTTGTGACCCGTGCTATCAGATGGAATTACCTCCTTAAGCACGAGAAAAAAAATGTTAAATTTTCAAATCGGCTTTCTTCATATGCTGTCGGTTTTACGGTATCTTTTATTTTTCCAGGAAGGTTGGGAGAACTGGTCAGGCCTTTATACCTAGCCAAAAAGGAAAAAATGAGAAAAGGATATGTTATGGGTACAATCGTAGTGGAGAGAACTTTTGATATAATTGTAATGTGTTTTTTGCTGGGGATTTTTATTCTTTCTAAGTCTCTTTATCCTTCCTATTTTCGGGCGAGCGAGGAGGCGTATTCAAATCTTCAACTGTGGGGGATAATAGGGGTTGTTGTTGCTCTTTTTGCTCTTGTTGTGGTTCTTTTTCTTTATTTTTTCAGAGAGAAGGCTCTCTCAATAATTACTTTCTTCCTGAAACCTTTTCCTCATAAAATCTCCCATAAAGTCCTTGAAGTTTTCGAGGAGTTTACTCAGGGATTGAAATTTTTTCATTCTATCGGAAATTCACTTGTGTACATATTATTATCCTTTGTCGTCTGGCTGGGTATTATTTTTTATTACTGGATTTTCTTTTTCGCTTATGGTGTTTCAGTCCCTTACTTTTTCATTATTCCTTACGTGTTTTTGACAATGGTAGGAGCATCTATTCCTACGCCTGGCATGGCGGGAGGATTCCATTATTTCAGCATGGTCGGGATGACCTCGTTCCTCGCTATAGCCAAGAGCCAGGCTGTGGGTATGACGATCGTTATTCATGCAATCCAGCTTGTGGTGACTTGCTTAATTGGATATGCTATATTATGGAAAGAGGGCATATCGTTGTTTCAGATAAAAAAAATGGGAGAAGATGCTGAATAATGAAGTGCCCCTTTTGTAATGATCCAGAGAGTAAAGTCATTGATTCCCGGGAAAGCAAAAACGGCCTGTCGATACGCCGGCGAAGAGAGTGTCTTTCCTGTAAGAAAAGATTTACTACATATGAGAGAATCGAAGAAATTCCTTACATGGTTATAAAAAAGGATGGAAAAAGACAGCCCTTTGAGAGTCAAAAAGTCCTGAAGGGTTTATTGAGAGCGTGCGAGAAAAGACCTGTTCCTTTACAAAAGCTGGAGGAAATCGTCGAAGAAATCGAAAGCAAACTGCAGGGAGGACCAGAAAAGGAAATGAAAGCTTCGAAGATCGGACAGTTTGTGATGAAGAGGCTCAAGGCGCTGGATAAAGTTGCCTATGTCCGGTTTGCCTCAGTCCACCGGGAATTCAAGGATGTTTTAGAGTTCAAAGAAGAATTAGAAGCTATTTTAAAAGAAAGGTAGATTGCAGGAGAGAGGGCAAGCTGGCAAGCTTCCTCGAGAATAGTAATCGCAGAGGAAGATACAGATAAGACAGAGAGGGAGGTTTTTTCTTGGTAAATATAGGTATTTTTTATGAAAGTCCAGATGCGGGAGGAATAAGCCCGGAGGAAAATTATGGCTGAAAAGAATAGGAACAAAAAAGATCATATTGAAGATCTTTCGGATATTAAAGATAAGAAAATTCAGATCCCAAAGAAGTTACCAATTCTAATGCTGAGGGATATCGTAGTTTTTCCCTATATGGTTATTCCCTTATTTGTTGGAAGGGATAAATCAAAGAAGGCAATTGATCATTCGCTTGCCTCACACCGGATGATTCTTCTCCTGAC